>DAOUFY010000089.1:0-4998 GCA_034429745.1 Anaerolineales bacterium | reverse complement strand
AAAGAAAAATAAGGGGTTTGAACATAAAATATCCATTCTGAAAAATGAACGCGAACATATCATTACCAATATTGATCCATCTTTATTGGATTCCTATGAAAAATTACGCTCCAAAAAAAATGGAGTTGCAGTATCCCGCATAGTATCTAATTCGTGTTCAGTATGTGGAGCAACGCTAAACTCCACACTCATCCAGCATGCGCGGGCGATGGAAAAGATCGTTTTTTGCGATACTTGCAACCGTATGCTTTATTATGGTTAGTGCTAATATATTGATTTATTAGATAAGATCAATAAAGACCTTGTAAAATAGCCACAATGATTCCGGATAAGAGTTGAATTCCAATTAATAAAATCAATGGGCTAAAGTCAAACATTCCTACGGTAGGTACAACTCTTCTTATAGGTGCTAATAAAGGCTCAATAATTCGATCAACCATTTCTCTAATTGGATGATATGGCGACATGAAATAAGATAAAACGACATGCACAATAATCAATAAACTAAGTACATTTTCAGCGATATTTATAAAAATTATTAAAGATCTTATCACTTTATCTTTCTCCTAAAATTATCCTCTCAGATATGTTTTTATGAATCTAAGGTAATTAAAGCTCCAAAACGCCCTGTTTTTCCATTTTCTTTTCTGTGAGAGTACCAATCCTCATTAGACTCAAATGTACATATATTTGAACTCTCAATATAACATACCCCAGCCTCTTGTAGTAGTAGATAATTCGCTTTCCATAAATCCAGAAAATATTTTTTTTCCTCTGATTGAAAAACTGAGGCAATAAAATCATTAGAAAAGCATTGTTGATATTGCAAAAGGACCTCTTCTCCAACCTCATAACATTTTGGACAAATAGAAGGTCCTATGGCAGCCACAATGTCTGCAGGGTTACATTGAAAGACTTGCTGCATAGTTTTTATTGCCTGATAACCAACCTTTCTTAGAGTACCTTGCCATCCCGCATGAATTATGCCAACTACCTTTTTTCTTCGATCAGCAACAAGGATTGGAACACAATCCGCAAACCTCATAAATAAGGTAACGTTGTTTTTTTGCGTAAGTATTGCATCAGCTTTCTTATGGGGCTGGCTGAATGGCCGAGGAGCTTCTGCAATGACTACATCAGCACTGTGAACTTGCCATACATCATATTTCAGCAATAAATCACATTGCAAAGCCTGAAATGCTCTTTTATGATTTTCCAATACTCTTTGTGGATCATCTCCCACCAAAGACCCAAAATTCAGGCTGTACCAAGGATTTGGACTAACCCCCCCATGCCGAGTAAATACCGCATGCTTAATTTGTAACTCATCCAAAATATTAAATGTATAATATTTTATTCCATCTACCAAATGAAAAGGCATATAAACCTAACCACAATACTAATACTTTTCTTAGCTTATTTGTTTTGCAAGGTTCAATGATTTAATGTGTTCCCTTGTTTCACGCATGCTTATCTCAACTATTGGATAAGCAAACCAACCTGTTGTAACACCAAATAATAAACCTGTAACCGTCCTTAAAAGTGGAGTACTCTCTCTTAAAGGTAAAATGTATTGAATAAATTGAATTGGAAGCTGACTAATGATTTGACTTATTCCATCAATTCCTATTGGTACTAAACCAATTATAATCCACCAAAACCAAGGCAAAGGAAATATCCGATTTTTTGCTAAAGAAAAAATTACTCCAAAGAGTAATAGACCACCGTAAATTGCAACATCTCGTTGGCATAAAGCAATTTTGTACCCTACTAGGTCATTGCCAATAAACGTACGGGCGCTAATGAAGTCATTTGAATTCATTCCGATAATTTCTTCAAATGTACGCATTCCTGCTATATGAGCCAATGCTCTTGGATATGCAATTTGCTCTCCGAATAAAAACCATGAACGAAAGGCTAATTGATGACAAGCAATGCCATAAACCCGATATATGATAATTGCAAGCGATGATAACCCAATTTTCATCATTATTGGAGCCGCTATAGCTAAACCTAAATATAAAAAGACAAAAAAATTGAACAATAACATATAATGATTAGATATCCACAAGGAAATTTGGTCGGATAGGTTAAGGTTAGAGTTCTTCATCGAAATAGTCTTGTTATAAGCTAATATTAAATAAATTGCCGAAATTTGCTAGATAGGCATAGATATTAAAAAATAATAGCACACCGACAATGATGAGAATAACTCCCATGATGATTTGTATGACATGCAGCAAAGCCCCATATTTTTGCAATAATACCATGACCCAATTTAAACCAATAGCTGCTAATAAGAATGGAACAGCTAACCCAAGAGAATAGGCCGTTAACAAAGAAGCTCCAAACAATATTGATTTTCCTTGCAAAGATAAAGTTAATATAGCTCCTAATACAGGTCCAACGCAAGGAGACCAACCGGCTGAAAAAATAATCCCCATCAGAAAAGCTGAGAGATACCCCATCTCTTTTGGTATTGGTTTTTGATAACGTGTATCCACCATAAGAAATGGAATTTGAATTATTCCCGTAGTATGAAGGCCTAAAAGGATAACGACGATTCCACCTATTTTTGTTAACCAATCTTTTACATTATACAAAATACTTCCAAGAACTGAAGTAGCTGCACCTAAGAGGATAAAGATAAAACTAAACCCTAAGACAAAAAAAACCCCAGATACGATAGTATCCAACCTCTCATGCTTATTAAACCCTTCTCTTTGATGCATTGCTGATTGACTTCCTAAAAATCCAATATATGCTGGAACTAGAGCAAGAACACAAGGAGATAAAAATGAAGCAATACCGGCAAGAAATGCTAAACTATACGAAATTTGATCAATATTCATAGCTTATCTAATTTATTGATTATTTTTCAATAACAAAAACAGGAGTACCACCAGGCATGGTTACAGTGATATCTCCAGGATCATAACTAACAATTGGTGTTGTCCATCGAAAAATCCATTTAGAATCTTCCGGTGCTGCATTTACGCAGCCATGGCTCATGGGTACACCAAAATTATTATGCCAAAAGGTAGAATGGATAGCCACACCACCTGTTGCAAAAAGTACCGTCCAAGCAATACCAGGTAAATCATAACCACCGCTTGCTGTCCCACCAGCCATGTGAGTCGAGATTAATTTCCTCCAGGTATGGTGTTTTCCCACAGGCGTAGCCCATTCTTTGACAGGTTCACCAATATCATTAAATTTTGCACCAGTAGATACTCTACAAAAATAAACTTCATTATTACCTTCATAACATGATAGTGTTTGAAAAGTTACATCAACGACTACTTTCTTTTCCTCAACGTTTGCAGATATTGGGGCAATTTCATCTTCTTTGATAGGTCTAAAGGCAGTTGCATCTGCCCAAAACCGATCACCATATGTTCCATAAAGCTCATTTACCCGATAAAATACTCTATCACCATCAGTCTTCTTTATTTGATCAATCCAGACTACTTGACTATAATACAATCTAGGATATTGAGGACCTGCTTTAAGCCAAGGTGATCTCGCAGGCGGATTTTCTAAGATTATGTCAACATAAGGAACCGTTACTTCCATCCACATCCCTTGTCCCTTACTGGTGTTTGGTAAAGAATCCACTGGTGTATTGGGCTGATAATAAACGGGTTGAAGTCTAGGAGCCCATATATACCCTTCTGGTGTTTCAACCCAGCGATGGACCGGTCGTTCCAATCTTGGTGACCCGGCAACTTCTCGTAACCAGGCCACAACATTATCTTCATAAAGAGTTTGAAGTGTCGCACTATCCATATCAGGTTTAGCTTTTACCTCAGCCGTTGCTAATAATCGCCCGTATTTCTGGTTAGGCTGATAATTTTGCCATAACCGTTTCATCCTCCAACGAAAAGCTAAACTTGAAAGGGAATATAGACCTAATTTAAATGCTTCTCTTCTATTAATTGAATTTTTCATACTCTATTAGTCAAATTTATAAATTATTATTAAAGCATACCCTGAAAAGTTTTTTAGGTCAATAGATCATGGTATAATAATCTCTATGGTAGGAACAATCATAAACGTTATCACTGTATTGGTAGGCGGAAGCCTTGGTTTGTCTTTTGGCAAATATCTTCCCCAAAAGATCCATCAGAGTGTTTTATCGGGAATGGGTCTTTTCACTGCTGTCATTGGAATTCAAATGTTTCTAAAAACTGAAAATTCAATTATTGTGTTAGGCGGGTTATTAATTGGCTGTATTTTGGGAGAATGGTGGAGGATTGAAGACGGATTAAAAGCTCTAGGTGCATGGATGGAGAATAAATTTACAAAGTCTAAATCCGATGCAGCTTCTTCCGACAGCTTGTTCATCAAAGGATTCCTCACCGCTTCACTTTTATTTATTATTGGGCCAATGGCTATCCTTGGTTCAATTCAAGATGGATTAACAGGAGACTACAGCTTACTGGCAATAAAATCAGTTTTAGATGGTTTTGCTTCTTTGGCATTTTCCTCAACATTAGGCATTGGTGTGCTCTTTTCTTCTCTACCTGTTCTGGTCTATCAAGGAGGAATCACATTGCTAGCAGAGCAAGCTCAAAGATTTGTTACACCTGATATGATGAATGAGATGACTGCCACTGGCGGAGTTCTATTGGTCGCTATTGCAGTAAGCAATCTTTTACAAATAAAGCAAATACGTGTTGGTAATTTTTTACCAGCTTTAGCAGTATCGCCTCTGATTGTGTATATACTCTCTATCTTACCAAAATGATTTTGCTAGTTCACTACAATGGTTACTTCATATGTTTCTACAGGAGGAATATCTTTTTCCCAAGACCGATGATAAATTAGTCTTAATGGTGTTGTTCCCTTGTTAATTGCCTCAAAGTGATAAAGAATAACACCGCCGGCTCCTACTCGGTTTTGGTCGTTATCAGCTTGCTTATATTCTGGATCACCAAGCTGCTTGATTATTGTACTATCCACGGTTTCAATAGTCCAATTATAACCGGTGGTTAA
>DAOUFY010000088.1:0-30209 GCA_034429745.1 Anaerolineales bacterium | reverse complement strand
CCGCTTCACCCACTTCAACCGTTGAACAATTCTCCTCAAGAACTCCAACCAATACCGAACCCGAATCCACCCCTACGGTTACTTCATCACCCACATCAACCCCTGAGCCTTCTCTTACACCTTCACCTTTGCCGATTGACACATTGACGCCCACGCCAACGGCACCACAATTGCCTCAAAATTTATCAACAACACAACGCTCATTTTTCCATTATCCTTATTCTCGCCCGCCCGCGGGATTTAGACCAAAAACCGGCGACTCAACCCGCCCCCCGCTGCAAGCCGTTGCTTCAAGCTGGGGCAATACGGATATGGACACAAATGGCAAACTTAACCAACCTTATGATGTTGATACTGACGCGTATGGGAATGTTTATGTAGCTGACGCCCAAAACCGGCGAATTAAAGTTTACAACCCCAATGGAACCTTAATTCGCCAATGGGGAGAGTGGGGATGGGAAGAAGGCAATTTCGAACACCCAGTTTTAATTTCTTTAGATAAGTTAAACGACTATGTTTACGTCTTTGATGACTGGAGAAATCAGCTGAGTAAATTTAACTTGACTGGTGATTTTATTGACCGTTGGGATATTGATGGTGATTGGGTAACTGCATTAGCTATATCCCCGAGTGATCAAAATCCTTATATTGCTGTACATAAAAACGATGGATTTAGGATACAAATTCTAAATAAAAATGACGGTGGAATCATTGACGAATTTGGTCCTATGATTGATGGTTTTACCTTTGAAGCAATTTCAGATATAGCAATAGACACAAATGGCAACATATACATCAGTGATGAAAGCGTTGGTATTATTATCAAATATAACCAAACTTTCGAATACCAAGGTTTACTGGGAGACAGTAATAATACATGTTGGTGGGAGGAAAATACTTTCTGCGGTACCATCTCCCTAGCTATTGATGGATCAAACAACATATACGCCATTGATTATACTCATAGGGTTCAAAAATTTGATAGTAGTCTTAATTATCAAAGTGAATTTGGCTCACACGGCAGCGGTAACGGGCAGTTCAATTTTGCCCGCGGCATTACCGTCAGCAATAGCGGGTATATCTATGTAACCGATACATTTAATCATCGCATTCAGAAATTCACATCCAGCGGTACTTATCTAACCCAATGGGGTTCGAATTTAACCCCCAATGGCTTGCTGAACAATCCTCAAGGCATTGCTGTAAACAGCAATGGCGTTTATATTGCGGATACATACAATCACCGCGTTCAAAAATTCAGCCACACAGGAGTGTTTCAAGCAAAATGGGGCAGCCAAGGATATGGATCTTACGGCAATAACCCTTTCCTTTACACCAGAGTACCTGATGTCGCCTTTGACAGCGCCAATAACATCTATCTTATTGATCAATGGGCTAATAGGATCATCAAAACCAATCCTAATGGTTCGCTCATTCGATACTATGGACGAGAAGACGGGGATAGTTACGGTGACGGTGAGCTTCAATTCCGTGAGCCTTGGAGCATAGCTTTAGATAATAATAACAATCTATTTATTGCTGAAAGAGATAATCATAGAATTCAAGTAATTGGTAACGACAATAGTTTTATTCGTTTTATCGAATTTACATGGGACTGGTGCACTAATGAGGGAATTGGTTCTGAGTTTACAATAGCCATAGATTCAGCTCGAGACTATCTTTATGTCTTTGATTCCAATCAGAACCGCGTGCTCCAATATGATATTTCCAACATCTACAACGTTGACCCTGCCGCTCCTTCTTATGTATGGGGCAGAAGCGACTGCTCCTGGGGTCCCGGCCCTTATGAATTTTCCCATCCTGTCAGCGGCGCCGTTGACAGCCAAGGCCGGCTCTATGTTGCCGATCGCTGGAACTCTTCCATAAAAGTTTTTGATCCTACAACCCATTCATTTTTAGGAAAATGGGGAGAGGGGGGTAGGGGATTCGGGCAATTCTTAGAACTAACCGACGTTGCTGTTGATCCAAATGGTTATGTATATGCTCTAGATAAAGCCAATGGTTATCGTGTCCAGCGCTTTGAGCCTTTCTTTGTAGCTGCTCCGCCACCGAAACCTACCTTAATTTCCCCCAGCGGTACAATTACCAACACTTTCATTCCCACTTATCGTTGGAAAACTACTCCCGGTGCTTTTCGCTATGCGTTTCGTATTGATGGCGGCGAGGAAAAGATTTTCAGTCCCTACCCTTATTGCAATGCCGATGCATGCGGGATACAGATCTTTACACCTTTACCTGCCGGCACGCATTCTTGGCAGGTGCGTGCAGCCAATAATAATGGCATTTGGGGAGAGTGGTCTAATCCCATGACCTTTACCATCTCACCTAATTACCCATCCAACCTACTCGGTTTATGGGGCTGGAGTGACTCTGAAAGCGGCAAAAGAATGAATTGGGTCTTTGACCTGGCGGTAGATCAAACCAATGGAGTGCTTTACGCTTCCGATGCTTGGGTAGCAAAGATTTACAAATTCGACCTCGAGGGCAACATATTGCTCACCTTTGGAAGTTGCTGCGGCAATGGGGATGGCTGGATGCTATATCCTTACAGCATCACTTTGCAAAGCGACGGCAGTCTGCTTGTTGCCGATCCTGGTGCAGGCGCGATTATGAAATTTAACCCCGATGGAGTTTTTCTTGGCAATTATGGATGGGGTGAACCACCCCAAGACATTACAACAGATAGCACCGGGAACATTTACGTATTGTATTCTGAGCTCTATCAAGTAACTAAATATAACAGTAATTGGGGCTTTTTATGGTCTATCGGTTCGCGTGGCAGCGATGACGGCCAATTCTTATCTCCTGAATCGTTAGCTGTAAGTGGGGGTTATGTTTTCGTTACAGATTCAGAAAAACATTCTGTGCAAGTGTTTGATGCGGATAATGGCGATTATGTTACACAATTCGGTAGCTTTGGCACTGGAGCAGGCGAATTTAACCTCCCCACAAGAATTACTACGGATAATGCCGGCAACTTGCTCATTGCAGATTCCTACAACGGTCGAATACAAAAATTTTCCACCGACGGCACTTATCTCGATTCATTGGGCAGTATAGGCTTCGGTAATGGAGAACTCAGCGTTCCAGCTGGAATTGCCGTTGATGCTGGCGGCAATATCTATGTCTCTGATTCCTATGGCGGCCGGATCCAAAAATTCGATTCATCTGGAGTATATCAAACACAATGGGGCACACCACCGAACGCAAACCAGAATGGCCAATTAAGAATACCCTTAGCCCTCGCGATTAATCCGCAGAACAATCAGCTCGCTGTCACTGACACATATAATCATCAGATTCAATTCTTCAGCCTTAGCGGCAGTTTCATCAAAAAAATAGGTGCTCCGGGTAATGGTAATGGACAATTCGTTTCTCCTAATTCTCTCGCTTATGACTTCAACGGCTACCTCTACGTTGTTGATAGAGGCAATCATCGTATTCAAAAATTCAATGCCAACGGAGATTATCTTGCTCAATGGGGAAGCTATGGTGATTTGGATGGGCAGTTTAAGATGCCTGTTCAGATTTTCATAGACCGAAATAATTATATATATGTGACTGATCACTACAACCATCGAGTACAAAAATTCTCAGCGGATGGAACCTTCCTCATGAAATTTGGTGCATATGGCTCAGGAAATGGACAATTCACTTATCCATGGGGTATTGCCGTTGATTCAATGGGAAATATTTACGTCAATGATTCCACCAATAGAATTCAAAAATTCAACAGCAATGGGAACTTTATCACAGTCTGGGGTGGCGAAGGCTCTGAAAATGGCAAATTCAACAGTATTTACGGAATGTTTATTGATAACCATGATGCTTTATGGGTGGCAGATGCTTGGAACCATCGCATTCAAGTCTTTGCGCCCAATGGAGATTATCTCGCCAAGCTGTCGAACTCCAAAGCATGGAATGAAATAGGCCGGATTTATACACCAAGCTCTGTAGCACTCGATTCCCAAAACAACATTTACATCGCCGAACCAAATTTCAACCGAGTTCAGAAGTTCTCCCCCATTTACTACCCTTATCCTAACTCGGTTTCCCTGCTCAACCCCGATTTAACTGAATACAACAAGCCCATTTACCGCTGGAAACCTACTACAAATGCGACACACTATTACCTTGAAGTAAATAAATCAAGTAGAAAATTGCTAACCGTGTACCTTGAAGCAAGCAATGTTTGTACATCAAGTATGTGCAGTTACCAGACTAACACAACCCTTACTCAAGGTAATTATCAATATAGAGTCAAAGCACAATTTGACAATGGATTATGGGGAAATTACAGCGCGTGGCAAGTATTCTCAGTTGAACGGCCGGCACCTCCAGCCGCTCCTGCTTTACAACAGCCCAACGGCATCATTAACAGCAATCAACCAACCTATACCTGGCAGCAAGTGGCGGGGGCAAGCTCCTATTACCTTATTGTATATTCCTACAACACCGGCAGAATTGTCTTGACCCAATCGGGCATCACCAACTGTTCTGCAGGAGTTTGCAGTTTTACTCAGCCTGATCCACTATCACCCGGGTACTATGGATTTAAAATAAGGGCTGCCAACGCCTATGGTTGGGGAACTTATAGCCAATGGATGAACTTCCGAGTACTAAACCAGCTATTGCCCGTTGAGCTCCTTACCCCTGCCAATGGTGCCACGGGTATTTCACTCAAGCCAACATTCTCATGGAAAGCTGTAACTGGAGCAACCCGCTACTACTTGTTGGTGAAAGATGTCAACCGCAATGTTTACCCTGTTCGCCGATACATCTTTTGCACTTCTACAACAACATGCAACTTCACACTAACTACTTCATTGAGCAGCAATACTAAATATGAATACAAAATTAGGGCATACACAAGCAGCAGAGGGTGGGGTCCTTACAGTGAAAGTTACCAATTCACCACGCAATAGTATAGTTAATGAAAATATGGTCCTCATACAAAAGTACTATTGAATCGATAACAATAATGAGCTATTCTATTAATAAGGTCTTATACTGTCAAATTTAGGCAGTATGAAAGGAGATAGTATGAATAATAAAACGAGCCACTTATTTGTTTCTCTTTTAGCTGTATTAACCCTAATTATAGGAGCTATGCTGCCTCAGCCAGTAGATGCGCAAAATATCTATACACTCACCATTAAGGTAACTAACTTTGCAGGAGCAGCAACAGATTTACTAAACATTATACTATATGAAGAGATTCTTGACGGTAACCCAAAGCAGGTTGATATAATCTCTCAACTAGATGGTACTGATACATACGAATACGAGCTCACCTTTGAATATTCTTCATCAGGAGGCCCTTTAACGGCAACTGCCAAATACGAACCATACTCCTTCACTACCGTTCCCGTAACTTGCGATCACAATAATTTTACATGTACTGCACCTGACATTACTCCTGTTACTCGCACTATCTCCGGCACAGTTTATAAACCTAATGGTTCAACATGGCAAAATTTTGCATTAACAATAATAAGAGATTTGGATGGAACCCAAATAATAACCCCCATTAATACGAATAGCAGCGGGTTCTATACATCTTCTGCTTATGACAGTGAAAATGTTAAAATTATCCCCGATCCTCTCGAGGGCTATACTTTTAAGATTATAGATGATATTGGAATTGCTAAAGATCCTCCATGGGAAAAAACTCCACCATTAGGTAAAGACTATATTGTCAACATAGAATCGCAAGGTACGCGTTCGATCAGCGGGCAATTGGATGGATCAGGCATATATAACCAATGCATTGTCGGAGCAACGGTAAAAGCAGAATCTCCTAATGGGGTTTCCGGCAGTGCAGTTACCGATTCACAGGGAAAATTTTCCATCAATAATTTAGAGCCTGTATCTGATTACAGCCTTACGGTAACTTATCCTAATACCAATGATTGCGATACAACTTCCCTGAGCAATCTAAACTTAACCGCTGGTGATCTTAGCGTTACCATTCCACTTGGGGAAACCAGTTCAATCACCGGTAAAGTGATGGCTAATATGCGTTTGGTAATGCCTCAGTTGGTTGGCAATACCTATGTCAATCAATATGGAGAAGATAATCCCACCACTCCCTTGGCATATTATCTTCTGGCTAATTACACAACAAATGGGGGATTTGTTTATCAGTCTAGTATAGACTGGCTAAGCGGATCCTACAGGATTGATAATGTACCAATGTTCAAAAGCTCTGGTAAAAGCGGCACAGTAGAAATAACGCGTGTTGGCGGACCCGCAGCTTTTGGTTACGAGAGTGGCTACAATAATGACCCTAATTGCAATTTAAACGGGTTTTATCCCAAGTCAAAATGCGACTTAACTAATGTCGGAACAATAAAAGAAGTTCGCCAAGATTTTCTCCTTACTCCTAATCGCATATTAAGTGGCACAATCATTGGTCAAAGTGTAACCCCCATTCAACGGGGTGCTATAGTTACCTTTGGAGAAGGTTTGTATTGGAAAAGCCCCGGCGTCCTAAATAATGCCGGCACCGCAGCAAACAACTTTGCAGGAAGTACTTCAACAGCTTTCAACATCCTTGCCCAGCCGCGTATCTATTACCTTCAACCGGTTGAAGCCGGCGGCATCATTACTGGTTTTGCTGCAGCAGGTATGAACCGCAAACTAGTTAACCTCACCAGCACCAATTCTACTGGCAATGTCTTTACAGTCAACCTGCGCATTGGTACCATTAGTGGCTGCCTTGAAACAGAATATGGCGAGAGCCCCGTTATACCTTCCACAACTGCATCCCTGCGCCTTCGCCCGGATACAGTACCGTCTGGAACCGCCAACACCTTTGCAGGGACAATTACACCCACTGATTCAAAATGCAATAACTATCCAAGTTACACCATACCCAACGTTCCTTATGGTGTCGTTGGCACTTTTGAGTTCGACAATCACACGGCAATTGGCAATAACCGACGTATAGCTGATCCATTTAACGGCAATATTTCCAACCGAAAGCTTATCGTGCAGGGTGATCGCAGCCTTGTAGGAAAGATCTATTCAGCCTTTAACCAGGCTTCTGGAATACTCAATCCTGCAGTCAATTTTGACTTAAAAAACAACCTGGCTATCTCCGGATTGTCTGGCATTTTCACACCATCCATTCTTACCAATGAATCTCTCAAAGAATTTGAGATTCCCAATTTAGAAAGAAGAAACTACACACTGTCTTATTTAGGCAATATTGAAGGTTTTGATGTAGTCAGTTCAACCTTTACGGCACCCATCAATTTGGCAGCCAATCTTTCTGCTAACGCGATGGTGGACATTCCTCTCCTGGCTTACCACAAACCAATTGAACTTTTGGTCAATCCAGGAACAAACCTAGGATCAGATGGTTATACTCATGGTACAGGTCCTATTCCTATCAGCTGGGCACCACCTGAAGCTAATAGCAATGATCCGGTTGATAAGTATGAACTTCAAGTTGGTAACATACCCAAGACAGCTTTCACGGAAACAAACCCAACTCCTGTGATAGTGCCCCATGATCCAACCCTCAACGAAATTCAAGTAGAATATTCAAACATATTGACTGGGCAAATATATTGGTATCGTGTCCGCCCTGTGTTTAAATACGACAAAGGTCCCTGGAGTTCAGCTACTGTTAACTCTGCTGATCGATCAACTTCCACCGGCTTTTCCCCAACCCCTGGCTTTGGCTGGCGCTACTTTACTACTCCACCTAATTTAACATCACCGGCTAACGGCGCATCAATCGGTACAGCCACGCAAGTTACTTTGACTTGGGCTGCCATGGCTAACACTGCCTCATTAAGCCCCGCCCCTATTCTTGCTTATCGAGTAGATCTTCTAAGGAATATAGATCCGGATGATTACATTTCATCCGTTTGTGTAAACACAACCTCACGGCTTTTCACCGGCCTCACAACACCCGGCACTTACTACTGGCGCGTTCAAGCATTCAAATATACTGGCTCCTTTACTGCTGGAACTTGCAGTGATGGTTCTTGTTCCACTGGGTCATGTTTAGATATAAATAAATTCACTGAAGTCTCAACGGAGCGTACATTTATAAAACAATAAAACGCAGTTTTATCAAAAGCCCACAAATTAAAGTAGCCGTACTAGTTGTACGGCTGCTTTTTTATCCTCTGCTCACGGAATGGTTTTTATGGAAGCAATTCAAGGTCAGCCCAGGTTGTCGGATCAAAGAAAAGATCCATATCATTTACTGACGCGATTACTTTCTCTTGCGTAGGGGGATCTTTATGGGGAGTGTCATTATCTGAAACCGAAAAAGCAAAACCGTAGTGTTTGCCGGCTTCTGGGGTTACCCCCATATCCGCCCAACGAATAGCTGCTTCCAACAAGTAACCTGTGTAGTCAATATACCGCTTGCCATCCGGCTCGCTTGGGTCAGTGTATTCCACATAACACTGATAACCGGGGTTTACCTCGCAGAATGAGCGAGCGGCATGCAGCACCCACGCACTGGAGGGGTAACCATACTTGCTCGCCGGCGACCATACAAAGCGAGCCGGCAAGTTTCCCGAAGGGCTCTTCGTTGAACCTGCCATCCCAATTCGGTAATCGTCTTGGCTAAGCGTTTTATCAGTAAAATCTGTGGCAACATCAAAATCAAAGGCAGCTTCAACACTATCATACCGATAAAGCTGGCTGAAATCGCTTGTCTTGGTCAATTCTTGCACATATTTATTGTCATATACTTTAACGAATATATAAAAGTACTCATCATCCCATCCAAACAGCGCATCTGCCTTGAGGTCCCACACCCCATAGCTGTCTTGATCTTTTAGCAAATTTTTGCCCTTTACAACATATTGGATTGGAATTTTGTAGGTATTCCATTGTGTCGGAGATGGAAAATCTGTTGACGAACCGGGAAAATCTCCATCAATTTTTGGCTTTGCAGTGGCTGAGACACGGTAAGCTTTTACTGCATCCGGGTTCGAACGTTGGGTAGGATTTGCTGCAGCACTGAAGTTCTTTTCTGTTACATTCGCAGAGGTTACATTAACCGGATTGCTGAAACTCGGGGTAAAAGAGTAACCTGCCTTTACTGCAGTTAATGTATAACTTCCAGCATATAACCCACTGAGCACATAATTTCCGCTGCTGTTGGTCGTGGATGAATGCCCTTTATCATCTGCCACCACTACACCTTCCATCCCGGTTGATCCTAAAGTTACTTGTCCGCTGATGCTATAGGTAGGATAATTGCCGCTTGCCCCTTCAAAATCTATTCCTGTTGGATTAATTAACCCAGAGAGGGAGACAACACGCGCTAGGGGGGTAAACGTATAGCCGCTTTTGGCAGGTGAAACGACATAACTCCCTGCCGTGAGGTTAGTAATTGCATAGTCGCCATTAGAATTGGTTAACGCATTGAAAGCACTTCCCGCTGAAACATTGACATCTGAAATAGGTTGTTGATTTACATCAACTACTCGCCCGGCTATGGTATAAGAGCCTCCCGAAACAGCAGTTCCGGTGAAATTCACCTCATTTGTATTGGCAGTTAGGGTAATTTGCCTGGAAGGCGGGTCAAACACATACCCTGCCCGAGCAGCTGAAAGTGTGTACATCCCCGCCGACAGACCGCTAAGCGTATATGTACCACTGCTATTAGTCGTTGCGGCATGTCCAAATCCATCCACCACTTGGGCATTGGCTATCGGTGTATCATTTGCATCCTTAACAATTCCTGAAATGCTGAAAGAACCAGGAGTTAGTGAAGAAGCCACAAAATTAACCCCGCTAACACTGGGATTGGAAGCAGTTAATTGCACGGTAATGCTAGGAGGTGTAAAGCTTGACCCTATTAAGCTGGGAATGACTGTATATGTTGAAGCCGAAAGCCCTTGAAGGGTATATTCTCCATTTGCATTAGTGACGGCTGAAAAGCCGTCACTGGTGGATACATTTACTCCTGAAAGGGGATTGCCATTGCTGGCTGTTATCCTCCCCGATATGGTGTAGGCTCCTGGCGGGGATGGTGTGTTTGTTGGCAAGGGTCCAACCGTTGGTGTAGGAGCCGGCGATGTAGGCGTTGTAGGCGGCAAAGGAGGAATATCGGTTGTTGCACAAGGCATAGAGACATCATCCACATACATACCCAAAACACTGCCTTTGCCATCATTATAAACCCCAAAATACAGCCAAACTGTCTGCCCGCGATACTTTGTGAGGTCAAATTCATAGTATTCCCATTTGCCGGAATTACTGCGCATCGTCAGCAGCCGTTCTTTTTGCTTTAAATTATTATCCAACAAGCTCACGATTTGGATATCTTTATTATCTATTGTTCCACCTGTCGGGTAAAGCCAAAACCTCACCAAGCAAGTTTTGCAATTCCAGGATATCGTTACCCTTTGCCTGGCTTCGGAATAACCAGCCACATTTTTAGAGGCATCAACAATGCCAACCCTCAGGGAACGACTGCCGCTATGCACTTCCTCAGTCGTGTAATTGGCTGCCATCTCCTTCAAGCGAGCTTCAACATCTGCACTCGGAAGTTCTGCTGGACCCTCCAATCCGGCGGTTTCAGCCCACAACTCCCCAGCCTCTTGGGTAGAGTAGCCGGCTTTGTTATATGGCAGCACCCATCCAGCGTCGGTTTCAAAATCTCCATTGGTTATTAGTTCAACAATGCCGGTTGTTCCATAGAAATTTTGACCCGATAAGCTCCCCGTAACTGAGATAATTCGTGTTGTGGGTGAAAAGGTATATTGACTTTTCGAGGGTGTAAGTGTATAACTCCCCATTGGCAAACTTAATGAGTAGGTCCCATCGCTTGCTGTAGTGGCTGTGCTAAACCCGCTGCCAGCAGAGATTGTAACACCTGCGATGCCTTTATTATTCGCATCGGTAACCTTCCCAGAAACAGAGTAATATATAATGGAACAGGTAAAGTTTGCTGTAGCATTGGGCGGCAAAGATACTAGTTGAGTATAAGGCGTGCAAGAATATCCGCTCTTGCTGGGGGTTATATTAAAACTTCCTGAGACATACCCGCTTAGAATATAGTTTCCATTAGCGTCTGTGGTTGTGGTACGACCTTGGCCATCGCTTATGGTTACCCCACTAATCGGATTGTTGCTGCTGTCTTTAACTGTTCCAGAGATAACATACCCGCTAGGTTGAGGAGAACCCGTTGGTGTAGGTCCGGGTGATGGCGTTGTTGTCGGTGGCATAGGTGTGGGCACTCCAATCATTCCAGTAAAGTTTTGCTTTGTAGCATTGGGTGGAACGCTACCATTCAAAGGATTAGGCGAAAAGACATAACCTGCTTTGCTGGCGGTCAACGAATAGTTGCCTTTCGGTATGCCATGCAGCATATAATTGCCATTGCTATCCGTTTGTGCGGTTCTTCCATTTGCATCGCGTATAATCACATCGGCAATAGGATCTCCGTTGCTGTCCACTACTCTGCCAGACACTGTATAAGTCGCTGCGGGCAGCGCTGTAAAGTTCCTGTCAATCGCATTGGGGGGTACACTGCCCGTGATGGTCATCGGATTGAACGTGTAGCCTGATTTTGCAGGTGTAATGGTGTACACGCCAGCCGGAATGCCGCTCAATGTGTAATTGCCGTTTGCATCACTTGAAGTTGTTCGTCCCGCCCCGTCAGTGATGGTTACATTAGCTACGGGATCACCGCTTGTATCTACAATTCTTCCGGAAATGCTGTAGGTAGGTTGGCTCGAAGCCTGAAAATCTTTGCCGCTTGCATTAGGAGGCACACTTACGGATAACGTAGCCGGTGTAAAGCTGTAACCTTCTTTGGTTGGGGTAATCACATAGCTTCCATAAGGTACATTGATAATGGTGTAGTAACCGCTGCTATTAGTAATTGCTGTGCGCGTGCCATCCGATACAATTACTCCTGCAATGGGGTTCGTTCCTTCAAGTATTCTTCCGGAGATTGTGTATGCTCCACCTGTGCCGGCAGTCCCAACAAACGTTAATCCACTCAAATTGGCATTGGTTATGGTTACAGGGTTAGAAAAAGAAGCTGTAAAGGTATAGCCGCTCAATGTTGCACTCAACGTGTATGTACCGGGATTAAGTCCACTGAGAGTATAACTTCCATCAGCAGCACTGTATGCTGTATGTCCCGTACCGCTTGAAATCAATACACCGCTAATGGGATTTCCACTGGAACTATCCACAACCGATCCAGAAATACTGTATGCTCCTCCTCCGCCGCCGGAACGGATGAAATCTTGTCCACTGACGTTAGCCGAAGCCACTGTAACCGAACGGTAGGCCGGTGTAAACGTATAACCACTCAAGGCTGGCATAATGGTATAACTGCCATTGCTAAACCCACTCAGTGTATAATAGCCAGAAGCGTTGCTTGTAGTGCTTACCCCATTGCTGGCGTATATCGTAACACCGCTTACTCCAGATGTCCCATCCGTTATCCTGCCTGATACGGTATAAGGACCTGAGACTGTGGTTGTCCCTGTAAAGCTTACGGTTACGTTTATGGTTACCGTTGAAGAGACATAAACGGTTTGGATAGCAGGTGTGAAGGTGTACCCGGCCTTGAAAGCCATGATAGTATAAGAACCTACTGGTACACTGGTAAAGATGAAGTTGCCGCCGCTGTCAGTTATTGCAGTCATTCCATTGCTGAGAATTAGCGTTACACCCGCTATGCCATTGCCACCACTGTCTTTAACTTGCCCATTAATGCTGTATGGTGAGGGTGGTACTCCAGATCCTATGAAATCTTGTGTCGCAGAAGGTGTCCCAGAGGATAACGTAACCTCAGCATAAACAGGCGAGAAACTGTAGCTTCCGCTAACCGGCATAACTGCAAAAGTGCCAGCAGAGAAATTGCTTAAGGTGTAATTGCCTGAGGAATCGGAAGTGGCGCTTTGTCCATTGCTGCTGTAAAGGGTAACTCCAGCCAATGGAGTAACTCCATTTGTGGTTACTTTGCCGCTGACACTGTAAGTTCCACCAGCAGAGATGCTGCCCACAAAATTTTGGTTCGTGATATTTGAAGATACTGAAGTGCTGATCCTCGTTGGCGTGAAGGTGTATCCCGCTCGCGAAGGCATGATGGTATAAGTTCCTAAAGGAACACCACTTATGATGTAGTTGCCGCTGCCGCTTGTCATAGCGGTCATACCATTATTGAGCAGAATAGTTACCCCAGCGATCGGCATGCTGCTGCTGTCAGTAACTCTGCCGGATATCGTGTAAGGTCCTATAGCTCCGGGTTTGCATGAAAAATTCTTATTCGTTGTATCCGAAGGGGCACTGCCAGCTAAAATTGATGGGGTGCACGTATAGCCGGGCAAAGAAGCCGTCAAGGTAAACGCTCCGGCAGAAACCCCTGTAATTGTGTAAGACCCACTTGCATTAGAGGTCGCACTGCCGCCAGTGCTGGAAGTAATCGTCGCTCCACTTAAGCCAAATCCACCATCATCCGTAACCGTTCCTGTAATCGTATAAGGTCCGCTTACTGTTGAATAAGTAAAATCTTGGTTACTCACATCAGCTGTGCTGACAATCACTGGATAGGCAGCAGAGAATGAAAATGCATATCCACTCTTTTCAGCTACAAGATAGTATGTACCCGCCGGAACATTCGTTAATTCATAATAACCGCTTGCATTTGTGGTTGATTTGCGGCTGCCGCCATCCGATACGGTAACATCCTGCAAGGGTGTTGTTGGCGAATTGCGCACATAGCCCGATATCTTATAAGTGCCGCTGTCGGCTGAAGCTGTGAAATGCTTATTGCTTAAATCAGCGGTTGTTATGGTCAGTGGGTTTGACCACCCTGCCGGGGTTATCGTATAGGTGCTCTTTGATGCAGTTAACGTGTAGCTTCCTGGAGCCAACCCAGTAACTTCGTAATAACCGCTTGAATTGCTCGTACCAGGATTCCCGGCTGTGGTTGATACCGTTACTCCGGCCACCGGATTGTTGCTGGAATCTCTTACATATCCCGAAATTTTATAAGAAACTGCTGGTGTAGTAGCTACAAAATCCTTGCCTGTAACATTGGAAATAAGAGTTACTGGGTTAATAAAAGCCGCTGTATATCCGCTGGCAGTCAGGTAATAGCTGCCGGCAGACAAACTCCAGCTGTAATACCCGGAGGAATTCGTCGTTGTTGTAGCTCCATCTTGATTCGTTATTGTTACTCCACTAACTCCAACTCCGGAACTGTTGCGTACCTGTCCTTGAATTGTGTACGTGCCAGCCACAGATGATGCGGTGAAATCCTTCCCCGATAAGTTAGAAGTAAGCACCAAAGGATTTGACCACCCAGAAGGAGCAAAAGTACATCCGCTCTTCGCAGCTAGAAGGTGATATACCCCGGCCGGCAGTGAAATGTAAAACGTACCGCTCGAAGTTGTTTGCACCGATTGCGAACCAGCTACTACTGTCGCACCACTGATACATCCTGCCGCTCCAGAAATTGTTCCGCTGATGGAATAAGTTCCGCTTACCGCAGTCCCGGTAAAATTCCGCCCACTCACATCACTGGCAGTAATTACTACAGGGTTTGACCAGCCGCTTGGCGAAAAGGTATAGCCACTCTTGGCTGCATAGAGGTTATAAGAGCCCGCGCTAAAACCACTCAATTCAAAATATCCACTACTGTCAGTGATAGCAACATCTGAATTACCATCATTGGTAACCATCACCCCTTGAATGGCTACGCTCAGCGAATCCTTGATATAACCGCTGATCTTATACGATCCTGTAGATGGAGTAGCATCAAAATTCTTATTTGTTGTGCTAGGACCTACCGTTAGGGGATTGCTGAAATTCGAGGGTGATATCGAATAACCACTTTTACTGGCTGATAAATTATAGCTTCCAGCCGGCAACCCGCTAAGCGTATAAGTTCCTCCCGATCCTGTCAGGGGCGCATTATAAGTAACCAACGTCAATGTATTTGTCGCTGATACTTGTACTCCAGCTAATGGGGTTGAAGTACTTGTATCTGTAACCGTTCCACTGATGGAAAAAGAGCCCCCTGTAAATTGCAGGATATATAAACCAGCCGACCCGCAAGCCACATAGATGTAATTGCCCGAAACCACGACCCGTTGAGCATTGCCGGGGGTGCTGAAAAATCCTGCGGTACTCATGTTGGTTGGGTCAGAGATGTTGATGACGCGTAACCCGCCGGTATCAGCAGCGACATAAGCATAGTTGCTGTCAATGGCAACATCCTTTGCATTGCCGGAAGTCCCAATAGTTCCAGCTAACGTTGTAGCGGATGTGCTCGAAATATCCAAGGCTACCAATCCATTGTTATTATCCGCTACAAAAGCATATGTTTCAGAGGAATTAACTTTCAACCCTAAAGCTGAGCCAACGGTATCATAAGTCCGTGCAGCTACAGGTCCCCCGGCAATATTCGAGAGAGTGAACACTTTAAAACCATTATTGCCATCCGCGACATATAAGGATGAGCTGCCAACAACCATATCTTGACTTGCCATGGTTGCCGCAGCATAGGAAGTCGAAGCAGTAAGATCGGTTGCGTTTCTTACATATATCCCAGAAGTGGCTCCCCCGGCATCTACTGCAACGTAGGTTAGCGTTCCGCTCGTTACCACTCCATTGGGAATAACCGTCCAAGGATTGACAGTGTGTGTCTCCGATGGAGAGGCCGGAGCAGACACATCTATTCTGCGCAATTGATTTGCTCCCGCTGTTCCTCCAGTTACGTATGCTACAGAGCTGGAAACACTCACTCGTTTTGTATAACGTAAAGTGGTCTCAGCCCCATAATTTCCACTGCTGGGAGCTGCAGGCGAAGATGGTGTGGATACGTCTATAATTTGAAGACCTGCATTTTCAGCTGCAAGATAAGCATAGTTCCCACTGACTTGGACATCGAGGACATTCGGGAAATATCGAATTGCTGATGAAGTACATGTTGCTGCAGTGATTACTCTAATGCCATAACCCGCTTCTGCTAAGTATATATTCACCCCAGAGCCATCAACCGCCAAGCCATACGCAGTTCCAGTTCCATTGTACGTGCAAACCAGAGTTGGGGCTGCCGGAGGAGCATTGATTGTATATTTAAAGACATCTCCTGATGTCCCATCAGAAACATAAGCTGTACCACCTATGCCGAAAACATGACGTGTATTTGTTGGTGTAGCTGAAACACTTGCTGTTGATAAATCATCAGTGAAAATGCGAAAATCTGTGTCATCAGCTACAAGAATATAATATGTTCCACCTACACTTGTAATAGCTACATCGTAAGGAGATTGGCTCACCCCGCCATCGTTGTTAGCCGCTGTAAATACCCCAGCTGTAGTTGAAACATCGTAACTGTTGAGTCTATTTGCCCCCCCTAAATCAGTAACATATGCATAGGTTGTTGCTCCGCCTAGGTCAGATATCGCTATCGAAGTTACATCAGTTGCCGCCGCAAGAGTATCTATGACTGTCGGAGTGCTAGGTGTTGATACATCTAATGAAATTGCACCACTTGTACCAGCTGCAATAAAAGCATATGTCGCACCTCCAATATCAGCTAAGGCTACAGCTTTTGTAGTCCCTCCAGGATTATATCCCGTACCCACTAAAGTTGGAGACGATGGAGTATTGACATTAACCACCTTCATCCCTTCCGTGCCGACTGCTAAAAATGCATATTTTGTTCCTGAAATCGTTCCAATGGCAATATCAAGGACTTGATCAGGAAATAGTGATGTTTGCCCTACAATGGTCGGCGGTGAATTAAGGATGTTTAGAATGGTCATCCTGTTCCCTGCTCCAACATAAGCATAATTTCCATCCAGAACGACCGAACGCGGTTCGCCGCCATATTGGGCAACCAGACTTACGTTGCTCGAATCGAGAATGGCGTCGATTGTCCCATCTGCCGGATCCGATGAATGAGATATTTTGCTATGAATCTTTCCTATAGATACCGCCTGAGGATTAATGCCTGCGGTCGGATTTAGTTCTTTGCCGGCACTTATCGAGCCTGGTATCAGCAAGCCAACAATCAGAACTATGCTCACGAAGCAAGAAAATATTTTGTCTCTAAAGATTACTTTTCGGCTCATGGAAGGTGACCTCCTTACGATTAAGAATCGCTTTTTCATTTGTATGAATAAGTGTTGCAATTATCATACCTATTTTCATATATCATCATTCTTGCCATATGCTTCTTGGGTTTCTTTCATTCAAATGGAGTAGCCGTAGGAATAGGCGCACTAGGTGTATTTGTGCTTGGAGGCAACGGTGGTAAATCTTTCAAACAAATCAACAAAGATACATCATCCACATACATTGCCATGGCACTGTTGTACCCATCATTGAACACTCCAAAATACACCCACACCGTTTTACCGCGGAATTTATTAACATCTAGTGTAGCTTCATTAAACTGCCACATTCTAGCATCACTGCGCAGTGTTTGCACGCGTTGCATCTGCGTTAAGTTCTCATCAAGCATGCTCACCATTTGATAGTCTGCACCATCAGTTCCCACTACACTTTGCGGATATAGCCAATAACGCAAGGAGGCACATTTAGCTGAAGGTGGAATATAGACTTTTTGACGCGCTGTTGAATAACTAAGCACGTTTTTCGTCTTATCCGTTATACCTATGCGCAACGATCGAGTCCCGCTCAAATATACTGTGTTATCATAAGCAGCTACAGCTTCTTCTAAGAATTGCTCAAGGGTGCGTTGTTGCGTAAGCGGTGGGAAGGGGGTCAATTCCAAGCGAACTTCTGCTCCAGTTTCCATTGCATAGCCTGCTCTTTCATAAGGCATCACCCATGCTTCGTTTTTCTCCATATTTCCGTTGACAATTAATTCAATCACTCCAGATGTGCCATAAAAATTCACATCTTCTACGGATGGCGGTAACTGTAGTGTTCTTTTCGTCGGTGCAAAGATATATTCTGCCTTGAACGGCACAATTTCATAACTTCCAGCTGTCAAACCAGTAATCACGAAAGTACCATTCATTCCAGTGACAGCAGAATGTCCTTTGCCATCCGAAAGAGTTACACCACTAATCGGTGATCCATATGCATCAGTAACTCGTCCTTTGATCGAATATAAGGCAGGAGTGCAAGTGAATTGGATTGCTGCATCTGGAGGCAAGGTAACCACTACTTTGCTTGGAGTGCATACATAGGCTGCAGATCCTGCCGAAAAAGCGTACGTGCCGGCCGGCAAACCCTTTAACTCAAATTGTCCGTTTGCATCTGTTTGTGTAATATATTTGTTTCCATCTTCTTTTACTGTTATCCCCGCCAACGGCGATCCTTGGCTGTCCTTTACTAGCCCACTTACAGAATAGGTTGGCGGTATGGGTTGGGTAGATGTTGCAGTAGGCGTCAAAATCACAACGGTTAGGGCTGTAAAATTCTGTCCTGTCGCATTGGGCGGCACACTCCCGCTCAGTGATTCAGGAGAAAAGATGTACCCGGCTTTTGAAGGACGAATTGTATATCTTCCCTCAGGGATATTCTCGAGAAGATAAGTTCCACTCTCATCAGTTAGCGTCGTTCGTCCATCTTCATCCATGATAGTAACTTGTGCAACAGGATTGCCTTGCTGATCCACTACTCTGCCGGATATTGAATAAAGAGGGGCTGTAATTGCTATAAAGTTTTTATCAATAGCATTAGGTGGCACCGAGCCGGTGATAGTTGCTGGATTGAACAGATATCCTTGTTTGGAAGGGGTTATGGTAAACGGTCCTGCTGGCAGCCCACTAAGCCGATAATTTCCATTACTGTCAGTTGTTGTATTACGCCCGCTTCCGTCTGTGATCAACACACCGCTCACAGGCTCGCCGTTAACATTTGTTACCCGCCCAGATACAGAGTAAATGGGGTTCACTGCGGCTTGAAAGTCTCTGCCGCTGGCATTTGGTGGCACAGCTACATTCATCGAAGCTGGTGAAAAACTAAACCCCTCTTTGCTGGGTTGAATAACATAATCTCCTGCTGGAACATTTGTGATGACATATAAACCATTGCTGTTGGATATGGCAGTTCGCGTTCCATCGGTAACGGTAACCCCTGCCACTGGGTTTCCACTGCCAGATTCGACAATTCGGCCACTGATGTAATAGCGATTGGTTTGACTAGGTACACCTACAAAATCGCATCCTGTTAAGTTGGCATTTGTAACAGACACAGGATTGGGAAAAGCAGCAATAAAGGTATAGCCGCTCTTAGTGGCTGTCAGTGTATAAGTACCGGGCGGTACACCAATCATTACATAATTTCCATTAACATCTGTACTTACCGTTTGAGTACCGTTAGATATACTTACATCCGCTAAGGGAATACCATTGTGATCCAACACTCTGCCGCTGATTGTCAACATGACAGAAGGGGTAGTTGCAGTGCCGGTAATTGTTGGTGTAAGTTGAGACGTCGCAGTAGAGGTAGCGGTTTGCATTGTCGCGGTTGGGGTTGAAGTCGCCGCTACAGCTATGCGCAAAGCAAGTACTCCACCCTCACCGTCGGCAACATATAGGATATTATTGCTCAAAGCTAACCGAGAGGCAAAACCTGCTGTGTTGTAGTAGCCCACTTCGCTCCCTTGAGAAAGGTCGCTGACAGAGAATACTCTCACTCCCGCGCTTCCAGCAGCTACATAAGCATATCCATTGCTGACTAGGACACTTTGCGCTTCACCAATCAATAACGGAATATTTTTTAACAGTTGTGGATTAGATGGATTGGTTATATCAATGACTTGTACACCGTTTGCACCATCAGCTACATAAGCCCGGCTTCCTTCTATGGCTACACTTCGCGCATCACCGGGTGTGTCATAAAAGCCGCTTTCCGTTAAACTTCCGCTCGGTGAGGCTGGAATATTTACTATTCTTAACCCCCGCTGACCATATGCAACATAGGCATAGGAGCCATTTTTCTTCACATCATAAGCCCATGGAGCAGGAGTATCTCCTAGCTTGAACGAAGCCACCACAGACGGTGTACTCCCTAATAACACAACTTGCAAACCCTCAGTACTCGCTGCAGCATAGGCATAATTCCCTTCAACGTCAACATTTGAGACTGAATTACCCGGTATAGCAATTGGCACTCCAATGATTGTTGGAAAGGTTGGGTTGGTTATATTTATCCGCTCCAATCCTCCGCTTGCTAATGTATTGAAAGTTGTTAAATAAGCAGTGCTAAACGGAACTTTTACCCCCATTGCTGTACCTAAAGTAGCATAATTAGCAACATACGAAGGTGAAGCTTCATTGGCTATAGATACAATATTCATCCCTGCTTTCTGAGAAGCAATATACGCATTGGATTGCCGTATGGCAATATCCTTGGCAGTAAATAAATGATAGAGGCCTACCTGATTGAGAGTACGCGGCGTACTGATCCAGGTGAGAGGGATAGATATAATCCGCATCCCAATGGTTTGATCTTTGACATATGCATAACGACCTGCCTTGCTCACCTGGGTAACCTGATACGGCGGCACAGCGGTGAAAGTACCCATTAGGTTCAATGCCGTATCCAGTACTTGCAGTCCATAGTTTTCCGCCCCAATAAGGATTAGGCTTTCAGTAGGGTCTGCATATACAGCTTCCATTTGCAAACCTGTTGGTGCATAAAAACCCACTTGCGTATATGTTGAAAGATCTATTTTTCGCAGTCCTTCTACCCCAATAACATAAGCTATACTAGGAGTTGTGCTTGCATCAATCGCAAAATCTTTACCCCCTGTAAGCGGATTAGTTAATCCGCTTAAATTTAATGTGTTAATTAAACTAGGTTGGGTAATGTTGCTCCCATTTATATCAAAAGTAAGGAATGTATTCCCTTCCGTAATAGCATAAGCATAAGGGCTGCTAACCTTCAAACGTATAATGTGGTGATTCAATAACGCTGAACCTCCCACGGCATAAGGAGAATTTGGATTTTGGATGTTGATGACCCATACTTTTTTATTGCTTGAATCCACAGCATATAAATAATCATTCGAGACAGTTACAACTTGATTTGTTTCAGCTCCCCAGCTGTAATTTCCCTTAAAAACGGGTTGAGTCTTTATTGAGCAATCCACTACTTGAATTCCCAAAGAACCAAGAGCAAGATATACATAATTTCCATCAGCAGACACTGCCATATCTCGAATCAATTCCCCCATTACTTGGCTTTTGCCAACTACAGTAGGCACCATGGGATTGCTGATATCTAATATAGTCAATCTAGCTCCTTCGGCAACATAAGCGTAACTACCGCTGATTGCGAACTTTCTCAGGTCTCCTCCAATTTGAGAGACTAATTCCAATTTGTCAGCTGCCGGATAGATAGAGTTGGAATTAACCTCGCCTGCTTCGGGTGTAGGAAAGAATGCCATACTTGCTTTCGGATAAGCAGTCATTACTCCTATCACCAACACCAATGAAATAAAAATAATTCCCGATAATATTGATTTTCGCTTGTTGTTCATCTTCCAACCTCCTCATCTATTGGCAAACTTGCAGAGAAACATCATCCACAAGCATACCTACGGCTGCATCCTTGCCACTGTTATATGTTCCGAAATATATCCATACCGTCTTACCGCGATACTGGCTGAGATCTTTCTGCATAGCTACCCATTTCCTCTCATCGTTATTATTGCTGAATAATCGCTCAATCTCTTTTTGGTTTTCATCAAGGATCAACCCCATTTGTATATTATTAGAATTTGAGCTTCCATCACCCACTTTTGCAAAATATACCCAGTATCGCAATATGGCACTTTTTGCCATTTTCGGTATGCTGACTTTCTGACGAATAGCATCATACCCTATGGGTGTTTTTCCTAAGTTTAAAACTCCCAGCATCGCTGCTCGTGTTCCTTGAATTACTGCTATACCTTCTTTATCCGTTGCAATCCTTGCTCCGCTGTTTTGTTCTATTCCACTTGGAATACCCCATACGCCATCCTTTTCAAAGCTTCCGTTTTCAACCACATTAGGACAAATAGGAGAGCCTTGGATTTCAATCAAGTTTTCTTGTTCAGGAGGCACTTTTATCGTGATTGGATTAGGTGAAAAAACATACCCATCCTTTAATAAACTCATTTCAAAGCTACCTGGTTTTAGATTGACTTCAAATCTACCCAAAGCATCGGTGTAAAGTTGGCTTTTATCTCCTATCTTGATCATGACTTGACTGATAGGCATTCCTGCCGCTTCAAACACTTGCCCTTTCAAATTGAAGTCCAACCCCTGCGCAGTAATGTTTACTTCTGTTTCAGAACCCGGCAGGTTTAGTTCCACTACTTCTGGCGTGAAGCGATAGCCATTCTTATATGGGGTAATATAGCTCTTACCTGCTTTTAGATTAATAATTGCCAACCCATTGAGATCAGTAACCCAGCTTGAGCTTTTAGGTATTTCCAGTTTTACGCCTTCCAAAGGTTGACCGCTAGTGTCAGAAACCTTGATCTTGATAGAAAACTCTTTGGGCATTGCTCTAAAATCATAAACCGCTTTTTGGTTGCTTATGTCAAGTAGATACAGTGAAGGTTGAAACTCATACCCTTCCTTTTTAGCTTCCAAACTTAGGCTGTCGTATGGAAGGGATAAGTTGTATTGCCCTTGTGCATCAGTTGTTGCCTCATTGCCGAGGTTATCTCTTATAATAACCCCCTCTAAAGGTTTGTTTTCACTGTTCATTACTTTTCCAGTTATAAGGTTTTTCTGAGGCTCTGCCTTGATAATCAATTCTTCCGTCATCTGCTGCAGCTGTACCACTAATGAACTGGGAGTAAACACAAAGCCCTGTTTTTGAGGTGTGATAACTATTTCTTGTAGCGGTATGGAAAGGTTAAATTTCCCTTCTTTATCAGTCTGAGTGATTTGACCCTTATCTGTAAAAAGTAAAACCCCTTCTATTGGTTTTCCCTTTTCATCAATAACTTTACCTTGGATATTGCGCCACTCCTGCTTGCCTATAAAGGTTGTCAGTTCGCAGGGATAGGGGATTTTGCAGACAACTTCTGCGGGTGTGAATGAATAATTTTCCATCATTGGTACAAGTGTATATATACCCGCCTGAAGGTTAGGTAAATCGTAATATCCTTCCTGATCTGTTTCTAATACTTTTTCATTAACCTTTACTTTAACCCCAGCCAAACCTTTCCCTTCTTCATTCAAAACTCTACCGCGTTTTGCTTTAGCTATTCCGATGAATTGCTGCCCTTCCAGCACCCCATCTGCCGTAAGGGTAAAAGCCCTTAATTCAATTTTGGGAGGAGAGAAGATATATTTTTCATCAAGGGGGATGATCTGACAATCTAGAGCCTTTTCAAAGACAAGGGTAAAATTTCCCCTTGAATCGCTGTTGGTTGATATTCCACAATTTGTTGTTATACGTATGCCGGCTAAGGGCTTTTGCTCAATATCGGTTATTTTTCCTGACACTGAAAAGACATTAATTTTAGGTGTATTTGTCGGTGCCGGCGTAATTATAGGTGAGGTGATATTACCATCGTCTTGAACAGGAGTTCCTAGTGGGTGGGCTGCTTCTTGGCCATCAGGCTGTAACGTACCTCTATTTTCCGACTGCGGGACAATTGGAGTGTTACTCTCATTATCCTTGTTGTTGCCTTGAGATATCTCTCCACTTTGCTGCTCTCCATTAGATAGCCCATTTCCTAAAGAACGGCTGGCATAAAAGTTTTTATCTTTTAAATCATCTGCAACTTCCAACGTATATGAACTTGGAGAAAATACATACCCGTTTAACACGGGTGTTATTGTGTACTTTGCAGTTTTTAGATCACTAAGACGATAGGCACCTTGCGCGTCGGTTACAGTGTAGGGTTGATTATTGAGATATATAGCGACTCCTGGTACAGGATTACCAATATCATCTTTTATAATCCCTTCGATGGTATGCGTGAGAATTTTGCTCGGCAGCTCTACAATTCGCAAGCCATCCACGCCATCTGCGATCATAACTTGTTTCTCCAATACACTCAAATTGCCTGCCCAACCGCGAGTATCGAAAAAGCCTTTTTCAATCAACAGAGGAGGTGAAGAAGAAGGATCTACATACACTAATCTCAATCCATTCTGGCCATCCGCCACAAACACATAATCTCCATCTACATCTCCACTATCAGAAGCCATTAACTGAAGCGCTGCCCCTTCAGTGTCCATTGCACCTAAGGAAATTAGATTTGCTGGGCTCGATATATCTAAGACTTGAAGTCCACCGCTGAAACCAGCTGCTACATACGCATAAGGATATTTAGCTGAAAGAGATATTCCACTAGCTACTCCTGGATGGTTGTAGCAGCTTAATCGGGTGGGAGCAGCTGGATCTGATACATCCAACGTACATAGTCCTTTCTCTCCATCAGCAACATAAGCGATCTTCTGACTACCTGCCTCCTTTACTGCGATGGCGCGCGCTGATCCCCCTAGCGGCAAGCATAGATCATCTTGGCTACATTGGCTCACTACTTGTGGTTGAGTTGACGAAAGATTGATAATGGTAACTCCTTGATTATCTCCCGCCACATAAGCATATGGATATATTACTTTTACATCCCGAGCAAAACCAATATCCTTAACAAAGTTCACCTCAAAAGGAGCAGACGGTGAAGTAACATCAACTATACGTAATCCCTGATCCCAATCTGCGATAAACGCATATGTCCTCGTGGAAGAAGCAGGTGCAACAACATCAATAGCATATGCATATCCAGGGGTATCATAATAACCAATCTCTACAGGTTCTTTGTCTTTCTGCAATTGAAGTATCCTCAGCCCGGAACTTCCGCTGCTTATATACGCATAGGAAGAAGTGAAAAATACATCGGTTGGAGCCGGCGCATTAAAAAGCGCCACCTGCGATAGCTCTTTCGGGTTAGCCGCATTAAGCACCCGTAAACCATGGGCTGTATCTATTAAATAAGCATAGCTTCCCTGCAGCTGTATGTCATTTGCCCAACAACCAGCATTATCAAAACTACCAACCTCAGCAGGTGAACTAGGGGTAGAGACATCAACTGCTCGCAATCCGCGATTGGAATTTGCTGCATAGACTACTTCATTTGTGGAACTGTAAGCTACAGCATATACATTACCCGGTAAAGCTAAATGTCCGACTTCCGTCAGGGTGATGCCATTACTGTCAGCCTCCATTTGAATAACACGTAGCCCTCCATTGTCTGCTGCAACATAGATATATGGCAGTGAAGCTGCCAACCCAACAGCCCGTCCTTCTACTTTGAGCTTTGCTGTCTGTGTTGGATCGCTCAATGACACAACTTTTATCCCTTCGGTTTCCTCTGCAATAACAAGGTAATTTTGTTCTACCAGAACATCCATAGCCTTGCCTTCCGTCTGCCACGTATCCATCAAACGCGGGGCGTAAGGAGTAGTAATATCAATCAAATGTACTCCCATCCAGCTATCTGCTACATAAGCTGTGTTCCCTTCAACAACTACATCCCATGCATAACCTGGCGTGTTATAAAAACCAACTTCTTTAGGCTGCTGTTTATTGCTTATGTCAACAATTCGCAAGCCTTCATTGCCTGCAGCTACATAAGCCAAATTACCCTTAACTGCAATTCCTACAACCAAATCTGCCCAAGTAGATTGTGTTTTTCCGACCAAAGTAACCGCAGACGGATTAGAAATATCCAAAATCGCCAATTTAAAACCCAAACCCATATAAGCATAAGATCCACTCAGGGCTACCCTAAAAGCAGCACCTCCAAATTGGGTAAGGGCATTGATTTGATGAGTTTCTTCATTCGCTTGAAATAACTCTACTGACATTTGGTCCAAGGAGGTTAAATCTGCGGATGAGATTGCTTCATTCGTAGAAATTGTATGAGTTGATTGATTCCTCGCCTTAGGCTCTGGATTTTCTTGCTTCCAAGGCCAGGCAATATTTTCATCCGAAAGTGGCTTTACCTGATAAGGAGGTGTCGTCTGAACCTGCGATTTGTTCATCTTGCCATCACCTGTTAATTCAGGTTGCGGAGTCGGCTGTGTTTGTTCCAATTTGACATGGTTCGCTTTTGCGGTGTTTATTGCAAAGGTAAAGCTGACGATCAAACAAAGTGCCAACCAAAAACACAGCAGCGGGTGTTGATTTCGTCGCATTGTCATAAACGACCTCCTTATCATATATTTGGTTTATCTACTACGGGCAAGCCAATAACGAGACATCATCAACATACATGCCCATATTGGCACCAATCCCATTATTGACAACCCCAAAATAAACCCATATTGTCTGGCCGGCGTATTTTTTCATATCAAAGTTATACTCAATCCATTTGCGATCATCTTTCTGGATATGGACTGGTCGCTGTACTTCCATCTTATTGTTGTTTAAAATAATCATGAGCTGCACATCAAACCCATCAATTCCATTAACACTGATTGGGTAGAGATAAAACTTGAGATTTGCAGAACTTAACGTCGAAGGCAAGGTTACCTGTTGCCAGCCGGAAGAATAACTGAAAACATTCTTAGCTGGATCAATTATCCCTACCCTTAGAGATCGCGTTCCGCTGTTGACTTGCTCAGTCGCAAATGCAGCCGCTGCAGCTTTGATCAAATCATTAGAGTATCCTCCTGGAAACACCGTAATCGGCAAATACCAATCACTATCCGTTTCAAAACTCCCATTTTTGATCAATTCTGTACATGCAGTCAATGGCACGACCTTAAAGTTTTGCCCAGTTGCCGAAGGCGGCACTGATACAGTACGGGTTAAGGGGTTAAAGGTTACCCCAATTAAATTAGTTGATGGCGTTAAAACATACGATCCATCCGGCAGGTTTTCAATGCTGTATTCACCGTTGCTGTTCGTCTTTGCGGAATATCCTCCAGTAGCAGTAATCGTTACATCTGCAACCGCTTTGCCATTATTATCCGTGACAGTCCCTTTAATAGAGTTGCTGCCCGGCACTAATGGTTTCATAGTGAAATTCTGATTGCTCACTGATGGAGGCAGAGTAACTGAGCGGTTTAATGGATCGAAAGTAACGCCAACCACAGTTGTGGAAGGTGTAATCTGATAACTTCCAGACGGCAAGTTGTTGAATTGGTATTCACCGTTGCTGTTGGTTTTGGCTGAATAAGTTGCACCGCTGGATTGATTCTTTACAGTTACGGTTACATCAGCTACCCCGGCGCCATTGGTATCACTTATCTTGCCTTGTATGGTGTTTGTTGTAGGATTAAGATACGTTACTGTAAAATCCTGCCCTGTAGCTGAAGGCGGTACTGTAACCATCCGATCAGCCGGAGAAAACGTAACTCCAAGCATATCAATCGAAGGTTTTACCGAATAGGTAGCTTGCGATAAGCCGCTAACTGTATATTCCCCATTGCTGTTTGTTTTGGCTTTATATATGCCCCCTACTGTTATGGTAACATCCGGCATCGGCAAGCCGCTGCTGTCTGTTACTTTGCCGGAGATTGAATAAGTGCCCGATTGGCTTATCGGTTGTGCTAATACTGCAACAGTTGGGACAACTGTACTGACCATCCACAACGTTAATATCATTCCATAGATGATCGTCTTCGTTTTGCACTTTGAAAAAAATGAAAAGTAAGTCATGATCGGTTCCTCCTGAAATGGACCAAATGTGTTTTCCTTTTGAGAGTTGCAAGAGTTATGCCGTATTCATTCATCCGTTGGTGTTTTAGTTGACCTATCTGTACTTTCTGGACGATGAGGGTGAACTACAATTGCGTCTATATTGACCGAGCCTCCGCTATAATGAAGAACCTTCAGCCAATGTTTTCCACTTTTCAACGGTTTGCTGCGCCATTCTTGCTGAACGAGGACTTGAGGCGCATAAAGGTCAATTTTTTCCACGCTATTACCATCAATCATCACATATAAAGTCCCATAGGTTGGTGCATAAGTGCTGATGATGCTTATTCCTTCTCCTTCAAAAGCTAGGGAAATGTTTGACCCAATTACCTCTGAAAAATGAACACCTCCCTGATAAAACGATGCATTTTCTGCCACCTTCCACCCAGAGCTATAATTCAATTGTGGGTTGCTGTCATCTAGGATGGTACCATCTGCCTTCAATTCTCTAGGAGGAGTAATGCTTGCCATTGGAGTTACGCTTGGTTTATTTGAAACACTGGTCATGATGACGTTAGGTGATTCACTAGAAGTTGGTGTCGCCTTTATTACTAATGTGCCTGTTGCTGTAATCGTTGGGTTTGGGGTAACGGTCAACGGCATTGAAGTGCTCGTTCCAGCCGGTAATTGTGTCGTTGGCATTGAAGGAGTTTCGGTTATTTTGTTTTCTATTGTTGGAGTTGGCATCACGGTAACGGTGCTTTCGATGGAGGCTGTCGGAGTTGGTGTTTGATTTTTCGACAATATCATTTTCACGGCAGCATAAGCATCTATTCTTCCCCAACCACCTTTATTATCCTGCCCGCTGTCGCCCACATCAACGGCCGTTTTTTCTAAAACCTCTTTTATTTTACTTAGCGTCATAGACGGATCTGCAGAAAGCATCAAGGCAATCACCCCACTGACATAAGGTGTAGCCATAGATGTCCCACTTTTAGTGCCATAATCTCCATTGTTTAAACTCGAGCGAATATCAACACCTGGTGCACACACATCTGGCTTCACACCGCCATACGGTGAGGGTCCGCGGCTGCTAAAATCAGCCACCTGATCGGCATTGTTTGTAGCACCTACGCCCAATACTTCTGGATAGCAAGCCGGCGATCCAATCGTGGAATCACCCATAGCTCCACTGTTGCCGCCGGAGAATACGCCAATGATCCCTGCCGCCTCCCAAGCTTGCACTGCCGATCGAAAAGTGTCTTCGCAAGTTCTAGCTCCCCATGAATTGCTTACAATCTGCGGCGCCATATCAGGATTACCTCCAGGCGCCATCATCCATTCCATTGCCTTCAAAAGTGTACTTGCTAGACCTGAGCCATGCTCATCCAATGCTTTTACCGTAATCCATTTTGCCCCAGGTGCCGCACCTATTTGCTCACCATCTTCTGTAGAACCGACTAAACTACCCATTGTATGTGTACCATGCCCCTGATCGTCATACGGTTCATCTTTCTGATTTATTGCATCGTACCAGCTATAGCGATGTTCTGCTTTCTCCCCATCCCAGCCGCGATATTTGCTTTTCAAGGCAGGATGTGTCCACTGTACTCCTGAATCGATCGTGCCTACTACTACCCCTTCACCTGTTACCTGCAGTTCCTTCCATACTCGGTCTGCTTGAATCATCCTTAGTCCCCACTCCACTTCCGAGGACGGAGTTGGCGTTAATGTGCTAGTTGGGGTAATCGAAGAGGTTTGCGAAGGTAAAAGCGTAGGCGATAAAACCACAGTAGGTGATGATTCATTTGTGGGTGAAGCCGGCACATCTAATGTCGCTGTTGGCGTAAATGGGTTTTCTGGTGCGGTAATCCTAATGACCCGATTAAGGTAAATTGCTGCCACTTGGGGCGAGGCAGCCAATTCTTTTATCGTTCCCATATCCGCTACTGTGGCAAACCCATTAAATATCCAAAATGATTCCACTTGATTATTTAGAGACTTACGTAACATAGAGGGGAATGTATTCAATACACTTTTTTGGCTTTGATATGCCGTTTGAACGAGCAATTTCACTACAGCACGTCTTCGTTCGCTGCTTGTCTGAAAAGCTCCTTTTGCCTGCACAACATTGGTTAAATCAGCTTGTTGAGTTAGATAGACAATAATCGGCAATTCCGCTGCTGGATTTTCTTGCAATCTCAAACGCAATTCTGGCTCAATCTTTTCTTCAGCAATATCTAAAATTTTTGCAGCACTTGTTCGTGATGGGTTTGTCAACGGCAAAGCGTCAACATAAAACAGAATCGTTGCCAATAGGAACAGGTGTAAAAAATTTTTCATAGACCATCCTTAGTAAAGATAAAGCTGCGGTATTCCCTCATGGTGCAATGTACTCAACTGCCCCACTTTCACATTTGCCGTTTTGATTGGTTAGGCGCGAATGTCCAAATTGGTCCCTGCTGATAGAGTTTCCTTCAATATCAGTGCAATTTTCTAACGGAATCTGATCAATAATTTTGCTATTAGGCAATGGCACAAATGCCGGTAACTACATATCTTTAGAAGAATCTATCCAATCACCTAACAGAGCAGCTTCCGCG
>DAOUFY010000087.1:0-4553 GCA_034429745.1 Anaerolineales bacterium | reverse complement strand
GTTGATTGAATAAGTGGTGCATGACTGGTTTCCGCTATGAGCGAGGAGCGAAGTATGCGACATGGGAGTAGTGTTGGTTCACAATAAGTGATAATGTTGGCAGGAAACGATCAAAACAGTGGGGGACGCATCGGTATGAGCGGTCGTTACAGGATTTGATGGGAGAAAAGGCAAAGGATTACACCGTTGGGGGATTATAAGCGAAGCTTACGGGAGGTTGTTCTTGATCCGTCTTCAGATGTATTTGTGTCCAAATGTAATGATGCCTGGCAGATTGGGTTTATCCGCGAGAGCCGGAATTGGCGCGGAAGGAATGGATATGCTTCTATTTTGGTGGAATATAAGGTACAATATGGTTATCTGGTAACAAGATATCAGCCTGAGGATGTTGTAATTCAATTGGCAAAAGACCGGGAAAGTTTTCAATGGATACGAAACAAGAGATTTCATTAAAAGTTATTGAGGGTCAAATCAACGATTTAATGGATTCAGATATCGTTGCTGATTTGATGAATGATCCGAATCAATTAACAACTTTTTCGCTTGAATGGATAGATGGTGTTGCGCGATTTTGGCATTACCGAGATCAGTTTACCCAGGAAGAAAACGCCAGAATACTCGAAGGATTTGCAGCTGTAAAGCCGATTGCTGAGAAGTTGAAGTTGATTTGGTATGAGTAAGTTGAAATTTGTGCTATAATATAAACAATTGAATACGCGGTGCATGACAGGTTTCCGCCCAGTGCTCTTGATGAGTGCTGGGCTTTTTTATTTGGCGAAGGCACATATGGTGATAAGCGACAAACCGTGGAGCAGGTTTAGCAAAAGTGAAAGAGAAGAGCCACTAGATTGGTGTGTAGCAATAAGAGCTTGCCGAATTTTAGGAGGGATGACATGGAAATGGAAAGAATAGCTAGTACCTCGGGTCCTTTAGGTATTATGTGTGGAGAGGGCAGAAATTGAGGCAAGAGAAGCTATGATGGAGAAGAAGGTTATTTAGTAATGAGTGCCCAAATTAGTAAACATATAAAAGGAAATATAAAGATATCAACCCAGAGGATAAATACCATAGTAATTATTTTACATAGGTCTTTGCAGGACATGGGGTGATTATAACATAAGGCAACAAAAATTGTAAAATTATTAGTGAGGATTGGCGCTGATACGAGCGGTTTTGATAATGGGCTAAAGCAGAGCGAAGATAACATACGTCCTGTTTCTGCTGAAAAGCAAATTCTTTCCGAAAATTGCTAAACGTTACTGCTGTATTGCAGAAGACTCTGAAAAATAGAAAGTCAACTTTTATCATTACTTGACGCTCGAATGTGGAATTATTTCTTTGAAATCAGAGTTGGAATGGATAGAAAATGTTATTGAACGAATCAATCATAGTAACTACAGTATAAATTTGTAAAAAACAACATATAAGAAAGGATACCACAATGACGAAAAAAATAATTATTATCGGTGCTGGTATAAGCGGCCTAGCTGCCGGTACGTATGGTAGGATGAATGGATTTGAATCGACGATATATGAATTACATAGCCAACCTGGAGGGTTGTGTACCTCATGGGAGAGGGGAGGTTATACTTTTGATGGCTGTATCCATTGGTTAGTTGGCACAAACCCAAATTCAGATGCAGCGATTTATTGGCGGGAACTAGGTGCATTGCGCAATATGGACATTTATGATCCTGAGGAATTTATGCGCTACGAAAGCTCTGACGGAAAAACGTTAGTTTTCTATACGGATTTAGAAAAATTAAGAAAAGAAATGATATCCGTTGCGCCTGAAGATGAAAAAACCATTAATGAATTTATAAATGAAGCCCTCTCCATTACAAATTTTTTCCTGTTGTTGCCTCAAAAGGGGAGTAAGAAAAATCTAAGACAATGGTGGGATTTAATATGGGTTGGTTTGCCGTTTTTGCTAAAAATGAAAAAATATGGAAGTATCTCAATTCATGAGTATGCTCAACGTTTTGTCAATCCATTCTTACGCAAAGCATTTGTCGCGCATATGGATATGCCAGATTTCCCAATGGCAGCTGTTTTTATTGCTGCCGGGTGGCGCCATATTAAAGACGCAGGTTATCCCATTGGAGGATCTTTGGTTTTTGCGAAAAATATCGAAAAGCGATACAAGGAATTAGGAGGCGAAATTTTTTACAACTCGCGAGTTGAGAAAATAATCGTAGAAGGTGGAAAAGCAGTAGGCGTACGCTTGATAGATGGCAGGGAAGCATTTGCAGATTATATTCTATCGGCAGCTGATGGTTATAAAACTCATTATGAATTACTTGGCGAAGAATACCTGACAGAAGAAGTAGCTTCGTATTATAAAACCATGCCAATATTTCCGCCTTTAATCCAAGTATCTTATGGTGTAAATATGGACACTACACAACTCCCTGAAGTGCTTCAATTTGAGTTAGAACGACCTATTCGCATAGCAGAAAAAGAAAGAAAAGCCTTGTATTTTCGCAATATGAAGTTCGACCCAACCTTAGCAGAAAAAGGGAAAGGCGTCATTATTTTCTTACTAAAATCAGATTATGATTATTGGAAGAAAATATACGCAGACCGAGAAGAGTACGAATCCGAGAAAAAAGATGTAGCCATAAAAATACTGCAACAAATGGATAAAAGAATTCCTGGATTCGCTGAAAAAGTCGAAGTCATTGATGTAGCTACACCAATGACTTATGAACGATATACCAATAACTGGAAAGGTGCAATGGAAGGGTGGTTGTTAACGAAAAAATCCTTTGCTTTTTTAATCAATGGAAAAGGAATGAAAAAGACTTTACCTTCGGTGGAAAACTTTATGATGGTTGGTCAATGGGTAGAACCGGGTGGCGGGATACCAACAGCTGCGAGGTCTGCTCGAAATGCTATTGAAGCTTTATGCCGAAAAGAAAACATAAAATTTACTGTTCAAGTTGATTAAAGGGTTTCAAAGAACAAAGCTGCATAAAGCCACTTCTTTGATATTATGTAAGCGCCAAGGAGGGGTTATATAATGGAGATGATTAATTCTTCTGGTGAATAATCTTTGTATATTTTTTCGCTGGAGTTACGGCTTGTTTCTGCTCCGTAGTACCTCATTCATTGCTTAATGGGGCGCAATCAAAAATGGAAAATTTCCTCATGGGTATTAGGGGGTTTTTCCTTGTATCGTTTTCTTCAAATTCTTGCATCCATTGACAATGGGTTACCACCCACATGGAGTTTGCATATTCGTCCTCTATTCTTGGTTCGATGACTTTATTTATTATAAAATAACGCATATTTCCTTTTTTTACCTCATTTTCCAATGCTGAATTGGTAATGATGTTATCGCTGCCATTAAAACCATTCAGAAAAAATACCGCTCGATCGGTTTTCAATACGAGAGTTGAACCCAAAGACGAATCGGGAACACTGGCAAGGTATTTTATATTTTTTGTGTTGTTTTGTAAAAAAGATATGGTTTTATCATCTAATGGAAAGGGCAAGTTGTTGCTTGCCGGAATATTCATGGGCGGATGTAGCCTTTGGCTAATAGCTGTGTCAATATAGGCTGCCGGCAAATGAACATCATTTACATTCGTCACTGTAAGGAGACTCCAATAAGCAGGAGTTAACAACAGCCAACAGGCCATCACGATGAGGTTGATAACCCTAATGATATTCCACTTTGGAACTAAAAAGGATATTAGTAGTGTTAATGTTGAACAACCAATAAATAATGGCAGCGTAATATTTAACCAATCATGGTTTGTGCTTAACTGTGGAACTAAGCTAAATTGAAAGAGTACAGTGAAAATGATAAAAAGCCAGGTGATGATAAGCTTATGTTGACGGAACGGCTTGGATAGAGGTATCCCTACACCGATGCCTACTAAGGCGCTTACTGGTGCAGTTAGTGAACCAAGATAGTAATTATGAAAGAAAGAGGCAAAACTAAAAAGCACAAAGCCTATCATAAGCCATAAGCCCCAAACAAGAAGCTGGATTTTTATCGCGCTATCAAGGTTCTTTTTTGTAATAATGGAAACAATAAAAAGAACGATTGGGAAAAAAGCGAATGGAAGATACCAACTCAATTCTTTTGCCAATGGCACTGTGAAAAATCTTAGCCAGCCGGCTTTTCCCGTTTCCCATAGATTTCCAGGGGGTAAGGGTGGTTGAGGCGGGGGATTGGCAGCCGGAGGAAAAAGCTGTGATGGAGGAACTCCTGGGGGATTACCACGTGGGGGTGAAAATTGTGATGGGGGAACTCCTAGGGGATTACCTCCTGGAAGAGGATGAAAACCATAAGGTTTATTGGGAATTATGCTTGCCTTGTAAGGCTGGTATATATGGGCATTGCTTTGTTGATTGGTGTTTTCTCCTAACAGTCTTTCGATTCCATTGTAACCGATGATGAGGCTAAAAATGTTGTTGTTTTGCGAATTGATGATATAGGGTCGGTGTTGCGCGGGGGTAAAGTAAACAACTAGAGCCCAACTTAGCGAAACGATCGTCAGCAAAATTGAAGCTAGCATTAAGTGGAGGATGCGTTTGATCCA
>DAOUFY010000086.1:0-1959 GCA_034429745.1 Anaerolineales bacterium | reverse complement strand
AGCAATAGTAAAACAATTTTCTGGCTCCTGTTTTAAAGAATGTAATGAGTCCGCCGAGAAAGAATCGATGTCAATAATCCATAACCCTTGCGGATGTGCGGCAGCCCATTCTGCTGCAGTATCTAAATCCTGTGCCAGCTCTATTTGCCCCTCCTGCTTAAGCAATGGCGAAAGAAGCACTTGTAAACCGGCATGCAGCCAACTAGAACGGCTGATGAGCAGTATGGGGATATTGATGGAGTCTAGCATGTTTTCCATTTGACTTCTTACTCCTGGTGATTCTTGCTTTTCCTGAGCTCGGCTAATTAATATCATTACAGTAAGCAATTTCACCTATAGATTGATTATGAAAGCCGGAAGCGCTGTACTGCTTGCTGCAGCAATTGTGCTAATTCATTGAGCGCTTGAGCGGAAGCAGATACTTCCTCTGCCTGAGCACTTACCTCTTCTGTGGTCGCAGATACTTCTTCTGTGGCAGCACTGTTTTCCTCGCTCACACTGGCAACATTCTCGACCATCTCAGTTACCTGATTGACTTGAGCTGTCATCTCCTCGGTGGCTGCCGTGTTCTCTTCAACTACACTCGCCACATTCTCAATCACTTGCGTCATTCGCTCTGCAGCTTTGCTCATCTCTTGGGCTAGATCTGCCGCTTGTTTGGCTTGCCCTTTTAAGCCATCTGTGGCATTAAAGATCTCTTTAAGAGCCAAACCAGCCTCTTGAGCAGAAAGAACCCCTTTTTCAACATCCTCCATGCTGGCTTCCATTGCCTTGACTGCCGCTGCAGCTGAACGCTGCACTTGAGCGATGATCTCGCCAATCTCTTTCGTAGCTGCTGCTGATTTCTCTGCAAGCTTGCGCACTTCATCTGCTACAACCGCAAACCCTTTGCCATGTTCACCCGCCCGCGCTGCTTCAATGGCTGCATTGAGCGCCAGCAAGTTGGTCTGTGAGGCAATGTCATCAATGGCTTCCACAATAGAGCTTACCTGCTGAGACAAGCTGCCCATTTCTTGTACTTGGGCGGCTGCCCGCTGTACCGTGGATTTGATTGCTCCAATGCTGGCAACGGTATGTTCAACAACCGTACCTCCGCTTTGGGCGGTTTGAGCTACTTCAGCTGCTCCGCTTGATACGTTTTGAGCGCGCTGCGATACCTGCTCGATGGATTCAACCAGGTCTTTGTTGGTCTCAGTTGCTCGGACTATCGCCCGCGCCTGCTCCTGCGCCCCTTGAGCAACGCTGTTGATGGCTTTGGTCATCTGGTCAATTGCCCGCGCCGTTTGGGTTATGGATTCTGACTGCTGTGCCGTACCGCGCGATACTTGCTGAATGGTGGTTGCAATTTGATTGGTGGCTTCTCCCGCTTGTTCGGCAACTTGAGCTAAGTCGGAGGCAGCTTGTTGCACTTGCTGGGCATGATGGATGATCTCACTCACTGCCCCAACCAACGACTGCCGAATGGCTTTGAGGTTGTCAAAAACGAGCGAAAGCTGGGCTTGCATTTGCTGGGTGTATTCATTGCCTTGCGGCAGGTCGGCAAGCTCAAAGTTGACAACACCTTCCGCTAACTGAGACAAGCCGGCTGCCAAGCGATCTACGGCTTGCTGCAAGTAGCTCATTTGAGAGGTGCGTTCGGTAATATCCTGCATCACCTCAATATGTCCAATTTTCTCACCGCGGGTGTTCAGCAGCGCTGCTGTATCCACTTGAAAATCGCGGTCCAAACCCGGCTGGCGGAAAGTAGAGGTAGGCTTGCCAGCCCGCCACATCGTGATGCCGCAGCGTTCGGTATTGCAAATATCGGCTCCCCACTCACAGCAAGGTTTGCCAAGCACCTCTTGGCGTTTGCGCCCCATGACTTTCGTTGCTGCTTCATTGATGAAAGTCCAATTCATCTCGTTATCCGTTACGGAAATGGGGAAGGGGATGGAATCGAGCATCGCTTCATACCAATGT
>DAOUFY010000085.1:0-6039 GCA_034429745.1 Anaerolineales bacterium | reverse complement strand
TAATTTATAAGAAAAAATGATATAGAAATCATTTCTATAGCAGGCTAGATGAAATCTCTTTTACCCGTTTCCTAATTTTTCACTCTATAATATGGGATCGTAACCCAATTGTTAAAAAAGATTGACAAATAAGGCGCAGGGTGTTATAGTTGTAAATTGTTAGGAAAAAGAAGTATCTCTGCGGCATGTTGTACTCGCTCATTTCGTTCGGCAGTTCAGAAGCTCGGAAATCTCTTTTTACCTGTAACACCAAAACAAATTTTTTATTTTTTAAGGAGGTTTCGCTGAAATGTCGGAACGAATTCAAGGTACAGTCAAATGGTTTAATGCCTCAAAAGGGTATGGTTTCATCTCAAGTGACAAGAATGAGGACGTATTTGTCCATTATTCTGCAGTCGTATCAGATGGCTATCGCACGCTAGATGAAGGTCAACGAGTTGAATTTAGCGTAGAGCATGGCCCTAAAGGCTTGCAAGCCAGTCAAGTAACAACCCTCTAATTTATTTACAGAAAAGGAAAGCCGTGAACAAGAAACTTTATGTTGGCAATTTAAGTTATGCCACTACTGAGGACGATCTTCGTCAGCTGTTCTCTGAGTTTGGCAACATTGAGTCAGTGAACATTATTACTGATCGAATGTCCGGGCAATCAAAAGGGTTCGGTTTCGTCGAAATGGGAACCGAAGCAGAAGCACAGCTCGCAGCTGACAAGCTGAATAATACTGAGTTGAACGAACGCAACATCACTGTCAGCGAAGCCCGCCCACAAAAAGAACGCACCTTCAATAGTGGTGGTTACGGCAGTGGTGGTGGATTCGGAGGACGGCGCAGCGATCGCGGCAGCGGCAGCCGCCGTGGGGGATCTTCTCGCTCTGGCTCGCGCCGCTATTAATCACTAGTCGTTACCAATAACAAAAATAAAAGGGCTGTTGAAAGTGAACAGCCCTTCATTCTTTAACCAGCATTAACCAGAGATTTCACAATTCACTTATAGAAACAGTAATACATTCAGGCTTTTGCTTTTCCGCAATCTCATTCTGAATGCAGACAATATAACCATCACAATTGCAAGTAGAAGTCAGTAAACGTATGCAATACAAATATCCTTAACTTGATTATTTTTCGATATAAAATGTTCCTTGCTGCAATAATTGATAATCCACATACACTTGAACTGTATATTCTCCTTCTGCAAAGGTGTATGCATCACTAAAAGCATAGCTGAGTGGTATTACTGCCTCACCTTTTTCACCTAAATCCCATTGCTGCACTATTCTCCAGGATGGGTCTTCAATGCCATCAATATATAGTTTCATGATGAAACTCATGCCATTTTTCATATTCTCATAATCGAAAAGCACTCCCACCTCATCAAGCCCCACTTTGAAATGATCTGTCGGTTCAGAATAATCCATTACTTCCCCGTTTTCATCCACGATTGGAGCTGCAAACTTAAGGGGTGAAAGTTTCGCAGTTGTAGGCTGAGGAGGTTTGCCAATATACTCTAAACTTACTGCTAAACTGTTTAACTTATAAGCCAACTCTTGAGCAACTTTTTTAACTTCTTGGGGTTTGACAATTTTTTCTATTGGTGGATATTTTTGAGGCGTTTCAATATGATAAATTATGTATTCTAACGTACTTGCCCCATCCTCTAAACCCCACCACAAATACGAAGGGGGTTCTTGATTTGCAGCTTTTGCTTCAGCCACTTGACGAACAGCAGCATCCATTCCTTGTTGGTACTCTTGCTGTGCCGCTTCCACCTCTCCTCGTACCAAACGCAGCAAGCCTAATTGGAATCTTAGCCATAGTTCATCAGGGCTTTTTTCCAAAGCTTGCCTCGTCATTGTTACCGCATCATCAAAATTGCCAAGCATAAAATACGTCCAGCCAAGGTCCCCTGCAACGTAATAGCGTTGATCGCCGGCCCTAATTGCCTCTTCATAGTCTTTGGCGGCTGCAGAATAATCTTCTAAAGCTGAATAGGCTTCTGCACGTCCTACCAAGGCATTAGTATAAGCCGGATATGCTTGAATAGCCCTATCAAAGGCTGCAATAGCTTCTTTATATTTTTCTTGATAGCTTAATCCTATTCCTTCAGCATAATTCTGAATGGCATTTCCTTGTTCTCTTAAATCAAACACTGGGGTTATCATTGTATAAATAGCCCAGCCTAAAGCCCCAAGTGAAAATATTAAACCACTGGCAGCAAAAATCCACCTTGCAGCTCCTTGTGATAAAGTAGTGGACAAGCCAAAGAGAAACAAGGCAACTGCTAAAAGCGTTATGTGTTTGATGTAGGTGTTTGCTTTATAATCCCATTTATCTTTTACTTCCGACGCAGCCATGTATAGCTCGCGTAATTTTGTTGTTTCCACAACATACAAATCTGATTCATATCGTGGAACATCCACATTGAAAGTGCCATCCGGCGATATTTTTCCATAAGGTGGTGCCAACAAAGGGCTGAATTGAGTAATCTCTTTAGCTAATTTTTCATTGCGCAAAGCTGTCGTATCATCACCTCGGTTGCTTGCCGCAATAGATTGTAATTCAAAACGTTCAGCTAAATGATATGCGCGCAGATCATATGAAAAATGTGCCTCTCCGCTGATCTGTTTTCCAAAAGCTTGAATGGCATACTGCTTGCTTTCACGATTCGCGCGATCATCTCTTGCTGCTGCATCTCCTTGTAAAAAAGCGATCACACTCGCCAATAGCGTAACCAACGCTATAGCAAAGGCAATCGCCTTGTTGAAAGTAATATTTTTTATGCCCATAATGATCTTCTCCTAAAAAGGTATTTTTTCAAATTCAATCAGCAGCAATAATAACGTACCCGAAACCGCAAATATGCTACCCGTAATCAACATAGTACGTCGCGTTCCATCACCAACAGTTTCAACTAATGAGTAAAATACAGGGGCTATGCTTAAAATCATCACACAAATCAATAAATAAATCGTTTTATTACGCATTTTTTCCGCTTCAACAAATTGCACATCAAAGTTGAGGTCTTTTTCTTTCATTGCATCTGCCCATAGCTGGCCTAATTGTCTTTGTACGTTATAGCTTCCATCACGATTGAGAAACCGTTGTTCAAAATTGGCTCGAGAGGCGTCTGCCAAATCATAGGCACTTTTTACCTGAGCTACAAATTGCTCGTTTTCAGCTAAAGATGGCTTCTGATTCATTTCCTCCTCAAGTAATTCTCCTTGGCGTTTGAAGGACCAATAATCAAGATAGTCCGCATAAGAGCGATATGCCGTCAAATTATTAAGTGCTTGAGTTTCTTCATGATTTAATAAAGCTCTAAGCCCAAAATAATCCGCATCGCCGGCTGCATCAGCTGCAACCGATGCTCTCCATGCTGCAATAGCTCCGATAACAACAACCAAAGCAATCAGCAAAGCATTTAGCGTATTGAGAAAACCTGAACCCCCTGAGTCTTCCCCACTATTTAAAGGGGAATGAGTTTCTTCGCTGTCCACAGCGGTTATTGGTATCAAAGCAGCCGATTCATCAGCTTTACTTGCTTCGCTGCTTTGAAATGGATCTTTTCTTATATCAGAATTTTGTGGGGAAGAATCTTCCATAGTTTGCCTCCTTTATCTGACTCTCAATATAAGGATTATATCATAATCCCTTTATGGTATGGAAACATTTTCTTTTAAGAATGATCTTTTATTATAACTAAATTGACGAAAACGGCAGATAAATAATATCAGGCATTCAAAATAATTGGTATAAGCAAACCGCTCAAAAATAACAAAAGTTATAATCCGTGAGATCTTTTTGTTAGAGGGTACTCTTACCGGTTGAAATATAACATTTTTTATTGTCTCTCCTCTACCACCTTTTGGTTAGCTTAAAGTGGATAAAAGCCAACGTATCGTTTTATAATAAGCACTCTCAGCATTTGCTTATACTAAATCACACATCTAAGTCAGAAGTGGCACGAAATTCTTCACACCAACCTGGTACCGTGATAAAATTTTTATTATTTTAGGAAATTAATAATAACTTAATGAGGCTCCTTGTTATATAAGACAATGATAGCACTTTTATAATGCATGCACATTCTATCTATTTCAAATACATAACAAGGCATACTTGATGTATGAGGTTTTTTTAAGTCATAAATAATTTTCGGAGCAAAGCCGATAGCTAATTTCTATCACTAAATACGTGTTTGAAAGGTATTGTTTTGTGAGCATTAAAGAAGAAAATCTACGAAAAGAAGCATTATTGTATCACTGTCTTAATGGTATCCCGGGTAAAATCTCTGTAACCCCAACCAAACCACTCGCGACTCAAAAAGATTTGGGTTTAGCATACACTCCCGGTGTAGCTGAACCGGTCATTGAAATTGAAAAAGATCCTCTCAAAGCTTATGAATATACTTCAAAGGGGAACTTAGTGGCGGTGATATCCAATGGCACAGCTATTTTGGGATTAGGCGACCGAGGTGCATTAGCTTCTAAGCCTGTCATGGAAGGAAAAGCTTGTCTTTTTAAAGCCTTTGCAGACATAGATGTTTTTGATATAGAAATAAACTCACATGATCCAGATGAAATCGTCCATATTATTAAAGCAATATCACCAACATTCGGCGGAATAAATCTCGAGGACATTAAAGCCCCTGAGTGCTTTATCATAGAAGAAAAGTTAAAGCAGTTGCTAGATATACCTGTTTTCCACGACGATCAACATGGCACGGCGATAGTATTTGCTGCGGGCTTAATCAATGTAATGGAAATAACCGGCAAACGACTTGATGAAATCAAGATGGTTGTTTCAGGTGCCGGAGCCTCCGCTATCTCATGCAGCAAACTAGCTGTATCCTTAGGAGTAAAAAAGGATAATATCATCATGGTGGATACAAAAGGGGTCGTTTACAAAGGTCGCACAGAGGGCATGAACCCTTACAAAGAGCAATTTGCCATTGAAACCGATAAACGCACCCTTGCCGAAGCTGTTATCGGGGCTGATGTGTTTGTTGGACTTTCTGTTGCCAATATACTTACCCCACAAATGGCAAAGACGCTTGGTGAAAGCCCCTTTATATGTGCAATGGCAAACCCTGACCCCGAAATAAGATATGAGCTCGCTCGAGAAGTTAGACCCGATGCCATAATTGCTACCGGACGATCGGATTATCCCAATCAAGTCAATAATGTGCTTGGTTTTCCTTTTATCTTTCGCGGAGCATTAGATGTGCGCGCTAAAACCATCAATGAAGAGATGAAAATAGCGGCAGCAAAATCTCTTGCCATGCTGGCGCGAGAAAAGGATATTCCCTCCTCTGTCTTAGAAAGTTACAGGGTTACCCACCTAACTTTTGGGCCGGAATATATTTTACCCAAACCGTTTGATCCGCGAGTAGTAATATGGGAAGCCCCGGCAGTCGCTGAAGCAGCCATACATAGTGGCGTTGCTCAACATACCATAGACATCGAGCAATATCGCCAAGCGTTAAAACGTAAATTTATAGACAAACAATTAAACAAGCGTTGATGGACTATACATCCACCATAATCCAATAAGTACAGCTATCTGCGCCCTTCGCTCGACAGGGCTCATTATCATCATGAACAATTCTGGTAAAGCTTTGTGGAACAAAACGCTTTACTAAACCGCGTAAATAACCCAAATCAAATTCACATGGATATGGTGTCTTTATAAGTACCTTGTATTTATTGTCTTCTACTTTTATATACTCTTTGCTGCTACCAAGATCATTTTGATGAACTTTATGGTAACTTGCGGAAAGCTCTTTGAGTGCCTGTTCCAATGAAGTGGTTTCAAGTGAAAATTTAGCAAAAGTTGCAACGCGCGTACCCATCATGAGGATTGTACTTTTGCCCGTTTTTTCAGCTATTTCTTTTAATGCATCCAAAAATTTTTGGAAATCATACCACTCATCCTCTTTTGGGTTTGGATCAATCCCATGCGCTTCTATTATTTTGCGACCCATCATTTCAAAAGCGCCCATTCCACTTAAGTAAGTGAGAATATTTCTTCCGATTACTTTTGC
>DAOUFY010000084.1:0-8903 GCA_034429745.1 Anaerolineales bacterium | reverse complement strand
TATCTGCCTAAGAAATTCAATAATTTAGTATCTCTCTTCTCAAAGACCTCCTAATTTTTGGTGTTCTTTTATATTTTATGATTCCAAACGACTTGTAGATTTAAAAATATTATGCTTCTTGGCTTTTTTGTGCTAAATGGTAACATGGTTTTTATTCATAGATCCAATATTGAGTAAGTTACTGTAGCATAATTAGATTCGGGTGTGCTTTATTACTATAATAATTATGGTAGAATAATGAAGAATGTGATCAACCGAAAATTATAGAAATATTCCTAAAATTGAACTTAACTTACTAAATATTTTCATATTGGTAGAATAATGCCTATTGACGGCTTTTTTAGAGGAGAAGATAATGTTGATCAAAGAGAAAATAGCTTTGCAATTGCCGGCTTGGAAAGAACGGGTTTCTAAATTATTGAAAGATGGCGCCAACATTAAAGTTGATGAAGTTACAGTTGGCCAAATTTATGGGGGGATGAGAGACTTAAAAGCCTTAGTAACGGATATATCTTACGTAGATCCTCAAGATGGCATTCGTTTGCGCGGATATTCTATACCAGAAATTTTACAACTGCTGCCAAAAAGTAAAGGAGCAGAACTTCCATTAGTTGGTGGGTTGTATTATTTATTATTGGTTGGAGAAATACCAACCTTAGAAGAGGCAGAGTTAGTAGAAACAGAATGGAAAAGAAGAAATTATGTCCCTCAATATGTATATGAAGTATTGCGGGCAATGCCACGCGATTCTCATCCAATGACTTTGTTTTCTCAAGCGATTTTAGCAATGCAACGCGAGTCTATTTTTGCAAAGCGGCTGAAGGATGGAATGAAGAAAAGTGAATATTGGGAGGCAACTCTTGAGGATAGTCTTCAATTAACGGCAAAATTACCTTCGATAGGGGCTTATATCTATAATTTAAAGTATAGAAAAGGAGAAATTATCTATCCACGAGAGGACTTAGATTGGGGGGCCAATTTTGCTGAAATGATTGGTAAAGGGAACAATACAGAGTACGCTGATTTATGCCGCCTATATTTTATTATTCATTCTGATCATGAAAGTGGAAATGTAAGTGCGCATACATCTCATTTAGTGGGTTCAGCTCTATCGGATGTTTATTATGCATGCTCAGCGGGAATGAATGGATTGGCAGGTCCTTTGCATGGTTTAGCAAATCAAGAAAGCTTAAGTTGGCTTTTGGAGTTAAAGGAACACTTTAATGGAGTTCCAACAAAAGAAGAATTGGAAAATTACGTATGGATGATGTTAAAGGAAGGCAAGGTGATTCCTGGCTATGGCCATGCCGTATTACGCAGACCAGATCCGCGATTTATTGCGCAGTTAGAGTTTGGAAATAAGTATTTTCCAGAGGATGAGCTCTTTAAATTAGTTAATCTGGTATATGAGGTCGTGCCGGCAGTACTATCTAAATACGGAAAAGTAAAAGATCCTCATCCCAATGTTGATGCAATCAGCGGAACATTGCATTATCACTATGGGTTACGGGAATTTGATTTCTACACTGTTCTTTTTGGGATAAGCCGCATTTTAGGTATTACCGCAAATGCTGTATGGGCGAGAGCGTTAGGGCAACCATTAGAGAGGCCAAAATCTGTAACGACAGCAATGCTTGAAGATATCGTTTTTAAAGCTGTAAATAACTGAAAGGAAGATGAAAAAGCCCTAAGTTATTTTTTGCGGATATCTTTTACGTAAATGGCAACGTTGGCGTTATTTAATGTCCTTTTCTCTAACGAAAATAATTGAGTCGCTTGTAAAAGATCGCTTAATTTGCGGTAACCATAATTACGAGGATCGAATTCTGGTAATTGATTGGCAATGTTTTGCCCAACAGTACCAAGATAAGCCCAGCCATCTTCGTCAGCAGAATCTTCAACAGCATTGCGAAGTAGATTCACTAAGCGAGTATCACCTTTTAGTTCGCTAACGTTTTTCTTCTTTTGAGGTTCTGTATTCTCATCCTCTAAAAGAATTTCAGTGTATATAAATTTATCGCAAGCACCTACAAAGGATTTTGGAGTTTTGTGTTCTCCAAAACCATATACAATAAGCCCACTTTCTCGCAAACGGGAAGCTAAGCGAGTAAAATCACTATCACTTGAGACTAAACAAAATCCATCAAGCTTTCCTGTATATAACAAATCCATAGCATCAATAATCATGGCACTATCGGTGGCATTTTTACCTGAGGTATAACCAAATTGTTGAATGGGTTGAATGGCATAAGTCAATAAGACTTCTTTCCATCCCTTAAGATTAGGTTTTGTCCAATCACCGTAAATTCTTTTTATGGTAGCAATTCCATATTTAGCTATTTCACTGAGCAATGGTGCGATAATCGTCGGCTGGGTGTTATCTGCATCAATAAGCACAGCTAGCTTTTTTTGACTAATTTCTTGTTCCATAATATAAATCAATCATCACTCTTTCAACTTATAAGTTTTGCAATAGTTTCAGGGTGCTTTTTTTGCGATACTGCTCGCGAATGGGTTTCATTTCATTTGAAAGCCATACTGCAAGAAAAGCTGCTTCAAGTTCAACCCGATGTTCTTTTTCCAGACGGTCTAATTCTTCTAATCTTTTTTCGAGAGGAATAGAATATATTGAGGCAGTTTCTAGTGTAGGAATGCCGATCTTGCGCAGGTTCGCCAATACATTTATGTAAAATTTTTCAAAGCTCTGCCTGTCGGAATGTTTGATCCAATCTTTGCAGGCATTGGCTTCTTGCATAAAAAATTCAGATAGTATATTGTCGTTCATGGGCATTCTTTTAAAAATACTCTCGCTATTAACTTCAGTGCAAGTACTATGCCTTGACAATATATATTGGTAAATCTTTCCCCTCGCTGTTATGCAAGAGATTGGTCTGCGTTTATTTCCATGGTTGCAACTAAATGAAGTGAATGAAGACTTGGTTAGCTAAAAGACAACCTTTTGATGTTAAACGAAGCCCCCTTTGATTATTAATATTATACCACTCTAGTAGGTTTAAGGCTATTAATTTTTCAATCTTTTTTCCGTATTGTTGTTCCAATGGAATTCCAAACCTCATAAAAAACTCTTCACACAATATTCCTCTTTGTACTAAACGAAGGCCCATAAAAATGGTTTCATTCATTTCATCTTCTTGAGATAATTCGATTACTTCTTGAGTAGCTAATGACGTTGGAAAGGAGCCATTCTTTTCATTGGTACAATTTTTTATGTATTGGACTATACTGTTGGTGTTTCTGAATCGTTTATGAGACATAAAACTATGTGCACCTGCACCAAAACCAATATAAGGCAGGTTAAGCCAATACTGTAAATTGTGATTGCATACATAAGGTTGTCCATTTTGATTCGTTCTTGCCCAATTGGAGATTTCATAATGTATAAACCCAAGCTTATTAAGATACTGCCGGCTATATTCATACATATCGGCAGCAAGATCTTCATCAATAGGAGCAAGTTCACCTGAAGCAAGCTGTTTTTCCAAGATGGTACCTTTTTCAACTGTAAGAGAATAGAGGGATATATGCTCTGGGTTTAAGGATGTGGTGTCATCGAGCGTTTTCTTCCAACTTATTAGGTCTTGATGAGGAATACCATAAATAAGGTCTATATTAATCTGTTGACGTCCTTTTGATCTAATTAAAGATACAAGCTGCTTAACATCATTAAAGGTGTGTTTTCTACCTAAAATAAATAGTTCTGGTTGATGCGATGATTGTGCCCCAATGCTTATACGATTGATTTCTATATTAAGGAGTTGTGGGTTGTGGTGAAAGGAATTAGGATTGGCTTCAAGGGTAATTTCTACATTAGGTAGAATTTCAAAGGATTCATTAATTACCTCAAGAATGTAACTAAACTGGCTGGATGATAACAATGAAGGTGTGCCACCTCCGAAGTATATTGTATGAGCAGGCAATTTTTTATTTGCAGCATTGGAAAAGGAGCGAATTTCTTTTATCAGAGCTTCAACATAGTTGGGAAGTAAATCTTCGCAGCCGGCATAGGATACAAAATCACAGTAGGAACAACGACTGATACAAAAAGGGATGTGAATGTAAATGCTTATTGGAAAATCTTCCCAAGAAGAAGAATAAACTGGTATAATCATGGATGAAATTATTTTATCAAATGATATGACATTATGAGCTTTCAAACGCCAACATCTCCAGGAAAAATATGCCCAACCTGTGGAACGCGATTAAGCGAAAGCACGACTCGTTGTCCTGTTTGTGGAACGAGCTTGTTGGGTGGAAAAACAGGACCATTACGAAAAGAAGTAATAACAACAAAAGAACCTGAAGCTATTGTTGAGGCGAGCCGAATGCCTCAGATTACATTAAGTCTGCCGGTAGCTTTAATACTATTAGCGTTAGTTTTAGGAATAGGTGCATTTTTGCTGTTTTTAGTGTTACGAGGAACAGGCAGGGTTGTTGAACCAACACCAACGCTTACACCATTAGCATCACCTACTTTTACTCTTACACCAACTCCTGTTACACCTACACCTACCTTTACACCCTTACCCACACCAACACCTTTTGACTATACAGTAGCTCAAAGTGATACTTGCAGTGCTATAGCAGCACGGTTTGAAATATCCATTCAGAGTTTAGTTTTGCTCAACAACTTACCTGCAGATTGTGGGACTTTATATGTGGGGCAGAAACTGAAAATTCCTCAGCCAACACCTACAGCAACACCGTTGCCAACATCAACTTTAGCACCAGAAGATGCCACTGAAGCTGCATGTGAAAAGGCATATTATCAAGTTCAAGAAAATGATACTTTAAGCGGCATTGCCAGAAATTATGCGATCTCCATTGCAGCCATCAGAGAATATAATGGATTACCATCAGATGTTGTATATTCCGGTATGACTCTGGTGATTCCTTTATGCAAAAGAGATCCGACACCAGGTCCTTCCCCAACTCCCTCACCACCACCGCCTTATCCTGCACCTAATTTATTATTGCCTGCCGATGGAGCTGTTTTTACAAAACAAGACACAGCCATGGCCTTGCAATGGGCATCAGTTGGGGTATTGCGGGATAATGAAGTGTATGCGGTTTATATTGAAAATTTAACTGAGGGTGAAGGGACAAAAAAGACTTATTATGTTAAAGATACAAAACAGCCTATACCTGTGGATATTTTACCTAAAGATGACCTTCCTCATATCTTTCGTTGGACTGTAGAGGTGGTAAGGCAAACTGGTACAGATGACAGAGGGCAACCAATATGGGAATCTGCTGGGGCAGTTAGTAGTCCGCGGGTATTTATTGGATATGGAACAGGAGCTGCTCCAGAAGCCGCTACTCCGAAGCCATGATTAGTATATACCCCAATCGGGGCGCAGATCTTCGGGCATCATGCTAGGAGACCAAAACTCAGTTCCGAGAACTACTTTTGTTGGTTTATTAATCACGCCTTCAGCTTTTTCACGAACGGCTTCCATAAGTAAAGGTCCATAGGGACAAAAAGGTGTTGTAAGGATCATGGTTACATTTGCTTCACTTTCCCCTATTTGAATGTCTCTAATTAAACCCAAATCTATTACGGAGAGACGAATTTCAGGATCGTATATTTCTTTTAGGGCGTTATATATAGAGGTAATAAGGTGAGGATGTGTTTCTTGGATTTGCCAAAATGGTAAATGGGAAGGCAACTGAAAGGTTTCGTTCGATGATGAATTGTCCTCGTTCATGGTAAAGTTGCTCCTAGTTGTTTGCGAATTAAATATCTACAAGGGTTTTTACTTTCTGAAATATACTGAATGAATTGCGGGGCTATGCGTAGAGTTTCTGCTATTATACTAAAGTCAATTGTGCAAATTTCATGATGTTTCTGGGCTATCGGATCATATGGACATTGATCTATGGAAAGTTGAATATAATCACCTTTATCTTTCCATGATATGCATATTCCTTCAGTGGCAAGAATTTCCCTAAGCTGGTTTAGTCGTTCTTCAAGCGACATCTGATCTAAAGCTTGTGAGGTAACATGTTCATAGACTATATCTTTACAAATTTGAATAAAAAAAGGATCAGTTTCACGATCGTCTAAACATGTTTTTATCTGTTTAAGGAGATGATTGGTCATTTGAATGTAGGGGCTTGAAAATTTTTCTAATCCTTTAGATGTCAAGAAATATACCCTTCTTGGTCTGCCTACCCCGCGCCGCTCCTCTTCGGAAGAAACAAAATTCTCCCCCTCCAATTTTGCGATGTGATGCCTAACAGAAATGGGATTTATCCCTACTTCTTCCGCTAATTCACTAATGGTGCAGCGATATTTTGCCGACAAGGTTTGGAGGATTAATTCACGTGTACTTTTCATGTGTCTCCATTACAATTTTTCTATGGTAACTAGAGTATAATCAGAAGCAAGATAAATGTCAATATTATCAGATAAATATATATAAAATCAGCATAATAAACAGGTATGAATATATTTTTTGGTCTATGAGTTGTATTTAGTTCACGCAAGATATGAAAAGAAAAAAGTGTACCATAATATTAATGACATTGATTTTACTATTTTTCGTTTTAGGCGGAATATTTTGGCTTTACATACTAAAAGACTTACCGTCACCACAAAATATTTCTACAGGCTTTTCCTCTCCAAGCATTCGTATTACAGACCGCAATGGCAAATTGCTTTATGAAGCCTTCCAACAGAATGGAGGCAGGCATTTATCCGTAAAATCTGATCAAATACCCTATGCATTAAAAGCAGCCACTGTAGCTACCGAAGATCGCAGTTTTTATTCAAATAGTGGTGTAGATTGGCGAGGTATTATTCGCGCAGGGTGGATTAATCTTAAGCAGGGGAGAATTGTAGCTGGAGGCAGCACAATAACTCAACAAATAGCAAGAAATTTATTGCTTGGTAATGAAGAGAAAAATGAGCGAACTGTTGTAAGAAAGATAAAAGAAATTATATTAGCTTTGGAACTAGCAAGGTATTATTCTAAAGAGGAATTGTTAACCCTGTACTTAAATCATACTTATTATGGAGCAATGGCTTATGGAGTTGAAGCAGCCGCTCAAACATATTTTGGGAAACCTGTTGAAGCGCTGAGTCTTGCGGAATCGGCGGTGATCGCAGGGATTCCTCAAGCTCCTGCATTATATAATCCTTATACTAATCCAGACAAAGCAAAACAGCGACAAAAAACCGTATTAGAGCTCATGGAAAAACAGGGTGTGATAACCCCTGAGGAACGAAAAGCTGCAGAGGAAGAACCGTTGGTATATTCTTCTACCCCGTATCCAATGGAAGCTCCTCATTTTGTATTGATGGTGCGCGATCAATTGGATGAATTGTTATCACAATGTGGCAGCTCAATGAGTGATTTTAAAACAGGGATAGTTGTTAGAACCACGTTGAATTTGGATTGGCAGAAAACGGCTGAAAATGCCATAAAGAAGCATTTAGATACACTGCAATCATCGGTTAAAAGCAGTGGCTATACTAAGTCATCTGTTGATCACCATGTAACCAATGGAGCACTTGTGGCAATAGACGCAAAAAGCGGTGAAGTATTGGCACTAGTGGGGAGTAAAAATTATTTTGATCAAGATATTTATGGAGCAGTGAATATGGCTACTGCCCTGCGTCAGCCGGGCTCAGCACTAAAGCCATTTATTTATGCAGCTGCTTTTGATAAACCTAAATCAGGTCCTCCATGGACTCCTGCAACAATGATTTTAGATGTAATAACAAACTTTACCACTCAGAAAGGTGAGGTATATACACCAAAGAATTATGATAATTTAGAGCACGGTCCTGTTTTAGTTCGCCAAGCATTAGCCTCTTCTTTGAATATTCCTGCTGTTATTGCTTTGGATTATGTAGGAGAGGAAGAGTTCATTAAGATGATGAAAGGTGTAGGAATGGATACCTTGGGCGATCCGGAAAAAATAGATCTTTCCTTGGCATTGGGTGGAGGTGAGATCTCATTGTTGGATCTTACAAATGCTTATGCTGTTTTTGCAAAAGGGGGAGTGTATAAACCTCCTCTTTTTGTATTAGATATAAAAGCAGCGGATGGGACAGTGATTTATAGTACTTATAATGGGGGTAGCATTACACACGATGTATGTATGATTCATAATTCAACACTCGAAAAGCGAGTGATGGATGAAAGAATTGCATGGCTTATTTCTGATATCCTTAGTGACGACGATGCGAGAATCTTAGGTTTTGGACGCAATAGTATTTTACGAATTGACCGTCCGGCAGCAGTAAAGACTGGAACAACTTCTAATTTTCATGATAATTGGACAGTTGGATATACCCCTAGTTTAGTTGTCGGGGTGTGGGTGGGAAACACAGATCATACTCCTATGCGGGATATTAGCGGCATTAGTGGTGCAGGACCAATTTGGCATGAGTTTATAAGAAGTGTATTGCAAAACATGCCGAAAGAGCAATTTATCCGCCCTAATGGATTGGTTCAAGTTGAAATTTGCTCCTTATCAGGATTGCTGCCAACCTCTTTATGCCCTTACAAACGATTGGAGTGGTTTATTGAAGGCACCCAACCCACTCGATATGATAATATCTATCAAGAAGTGTCTATTGATGTGGAGAAAAATAGTTTAGCAAGCGATGAAACACCTCCTTGGAGAATAAAAAAATTGGTGGTATTGGATTTGCCCTATAGTGCTTTAGGTTGGGCACAAGCCCACAATGTACCTTTATTGTTGAATTATGTGAATCAAGTAGATGTATTTGGAGATGAAAGGAGTCTTCTTCCAGAAGAAGATAAAGCATTCACACTTGAGGTAACTAATCCCAAAAGCAATGCTATTTTTATATATTCACCTGGTTTTGGGAATACCCAACGATTGTTGATATCAGCAAGAGCCAATGGATT
>DAOUFY010000083.1:0-30712 GCA_034429745.1 Anaerolineales bacterium | reverse complement strand
CCTGATTATGTTCAATAGCATACACTTCTCCTCGCCAAACAATTTCTGCAATTTCAATACTCATCGCTCCACTTCCTGCACCTATATCCCACACAATATCAGAGTCGCTCAAGTGAAGCCTTTGCAGACTGATCAACCGAATGTCTGCTTTAGTAATCATCCCCTCACGATGAAAATAACTCTCATCAGAACGCACAATAGGTATGGGGTCTGGTTTCCAACCTTTTTCTCGAACAATCAGCATGACATTCAAGGGATCAAATTGACACTCAATAATGTCCATTAACGAAGATTTGGTTATTTTTTCTTCTTGTGTGCCCAACTTTTCAAGAACAAAAACAGTGCAATCATCTATTCCCGCTTTTGCGAGCTCTTCGCATATTTTTCCTGGTGTGTTAGTGGGATCGGTTAAAACTCCCACTTTAGGAAAACGCTTCACTAACCCAATCAATTCTGACAGTGAACGGGCATGTACACTTGTAAAAAGTGCATCTTCCCAAGTGAGATGCACTTTTGCAAAAGCATGCTGCAACACTGTGGGCTGAGGAAAAATTAAAACCTCTTGTGGAGGTAGTATCTTATATAAACTACTGCCTAAACCAAAAAAATTAGGATCTCCACCCGCCAAAATTACAATCGTTTCATTTTCATCACGCAATCTCAAGGATTGAAGGTTAGAAATTATCGGGCTTCTTAAAACAACCTTTTGAGCTGAAATGCTATTAAAATATTGCAAATGTCTTTCCGTACCCCATATCTGATCAGCCTGCTGCAAGCATTCCTTTGCCTTTTGTTCCATGCAATAGGGATCATTTGCATTGATTCCGATCACCACTACTGGTTTAGGCACTCTTTTCCTCCTCTGAATAGCTTGACAAATAACAATCTCCCTTAATGGAAAAGACAAATATTTTTATCTCCATTCTGTTTAGAGCTGCTTTCTTACAAAAACCAAGTGCATTTGCAGTCAATTTTTGTAAAAGCATATCCTTTTCTTTATAAGGTAATTTCGATAGCACATAATGAACCGTTTTAGCTTTTAGAATATCATTTGCAATAGTTTGTGAAATACCAATGCTTTCAGCTACTTCTGATAAGAACTCAAAATCCACTTTTCCAAAATTTACATGAGTTTGCATTCTTCCTTGTGCCAATTTGGATAGTTTTCCCGGCATTATGCCAATATAGGCTTTCTTATAACCCAAGCGCGCAGCTTGGGATAATGCATAGCCGATTTCATCACCGACTTCAATGAAATATATTGAATCAGATAACTGAATTTGTTTCTTTAAAGCTGTTATACTTCTTCGTCCTGTTGAAATTCCAACTTCATTGCAACCCTTCATCCGAGCAACTTTCAATCCATAATATATACTCGCCCGAAAGCTTGGTTGAGAAAAAGGTCTTTGAATTCCATCTGTTCCTAAAATCGAAATGCCCCCAATGATTCCCAATTCTGGGTTCATGGTTTTGCTAGCTATTTTTTCTCCCTCTGGTACTTGAATGGTTATACATACTCCCTTTTTGACAATATCACCGTAGGAAGCTAGAACAGCTCGAACTGAATTTATAATTATCGTTCTTGGTAGAGGATTGATAGCTGCTTCTCCTACAGGCACTGCCAAACCAGGTAAGGTAACTTTACCAACACCTTGCCCACCTTTCAATTCAATTCCCATTGTATCTTGCCATGATGCCAAGGCTTGAATTTCAATTCCATGAGTTACATCTACAGGGTCATCACCGCTATCTTTTATTACACTGCACAACGCTTGCCTTTCACCAATTTCACAACGATGGATTGTAAAGCTGACATTCTTAACACTCGGCAAATCAATGGATATTTCTTCTATATTGGTTTTTGTTATTAATGCTTTTACAGCCGCAGCTGCCGCCGCACTTGCACATGCAGATGTCGTAAAACCAAATCTCAGACATGTTTCTGAGGGTTGATCTATTATTTTTTTGTTTCTTTTCATACGGTTTTTGCCAATTGCAAAAGGGCATTTACACAAGCAGCTGCAATAGGAGATCCACCTTTACGTCCAATATTCGTAATAAATTCTAAGTCTGAATGATTTAATAAATCCTTAGCTTCAGATGCCTGAACAAAGCCTACCGGCATGCCTATCACCAATAACGGTTTTATATTTTCTTCGCGGTAGATACGTAAAACTTCAAGCAATGCAGTGGGTGCATTCCCTATAGCGATAATTGACCGTGGAAGCTTCTCTTTTAATAACATGATGGAAGCCGCTGCTCTTGTAATATTCTTTTCTTGAGCTAACTCCTGCACATTTTCGGAATCTATGGCACAAATAACATCACAGTTAAAAGGTTTTACCTTTGAACGACTTATCCCAGCTTCTACCATGTGCACATCAGTAATAATATGGCAGCCTTGCTTTATGGCTTGAATACCCGTCATGATTGCATGAGAAGAAAACCTAATCGTCTTTGCAAAATCAAAATCTGCACTTGCATGGATAATCCTCAATACAATAGCTAACTCCTGCTCAGAAAAGGTATGCGCACCTAATTCCTGGAGAATTATTTGAAAGCTCTTTGCCTCGATCTCATCATGAATCATAACAATTTCCTTTAAGTACTATTCTTGTTTTCTCCTTGGCGAATTGTGTATCCCCGCGGGGTTACCATTTTTTGATTAATCCATCGGGTTTTCTTATTGCCGACAATGATAATGCTATCCATACCCACTTCCTCTGTAATTAATTCCTTTAGTGTTAAACGCAAGACTTCTTGGCTCTCTCTATAAGCATTGCGAACAATTCCCACAGGAGTATCATCCGGTAGTATCTTTTGCAATATTGCGGATGATTTCTCAAAAGGCACTTTTCTTTTATGAGAGCTTGGGTTAAAGAGGCACAAGACAAACCCGGCTTTGGCGGCTTGAGAAACGCGTAATAAAATATCCTCTAAAGGAGTAAGATAATCACTGAGGCTAATGACTGCAAAATCATTCATAATCGGTGCTCCTAATAATGAAGCTGCAGCATTTAATGCTGATATACCCGGCAATACATCTACTTCTACATCGTGAATTTTTTCATCTTCAAGCACTTCAAAAATTAAACCAGCCATGCCGTAAATTCCTGCATCTCCCCCAGAGACAACCACAACTTTTTTATGTTGATTAGCTAATTCAACTGCCCTTTTAGCTCTCATCACCTCAGCTCGCATACCGCTAGCTTCTCTTTCTACATGGGGTGCAATGCCCTCTATTTGATTAATGTAGGTGTAATAGCCAAGAATAACATCAGCCTTAGCCAAACGCTCCAATACCGGCTGAGCAATCCATTCTTTATTTCCAGGTCCTAATCCTACTACAGAAATGAGTTTCAAATACTACCCCTCTTAACGGCAATTGCAACGGTTACATTTTCAAATTTTTTCTTTGAAACCAATAGATGATCCTGTTGTGCGATAAGTAATGCTGCCGGCTCCGCTACTCCCCACACTCCTAGAGCTTTTTTCGCATGCATTGACTCAGAAATAAAACTTTTACCGATTTTATTTTTTAATTCTTTATACAACGCATTGATTTCCTCAGCTGTAACTGTTCTTAGTTCCCATTTGAATTTTTTACAAACGTTTTGTATTCCCTTTTCTCTAGCTTTTTCTTGAATTGTTGCTAACACACCAATACTACCAATGGAAAGTTGTTCTTCATCAAGCGTATATTGAATGGCTTCAATGATTTCTTCCTCTTTAGTGTTTCTATTGCAACCAATTCCTACAACCAATATTTTTGGGTGATAGAATACAAAAGGTATATCTTTTTCAAGTAACCAAGGTGGAGGTTTTTTTAACCCAATATAAAATAATGCCTCGCTGTTTTGCTCTCTAACCTCATTTAGATTATGGTATAGGCGCGTGTTAGGTATTGGCTCTTTTAACCAAGTTTTTCCACATTCTTGAACAACATCAACCTGTTCTCCATTTACTAACGCAGCCATGGATGCCGCTAATTGACTTCCTTCACCAAGAATCCATCCTTCTTGGCGAGCAAAGACATCAATTGAAGTTACTCCCATGAGATCACTGGCAGTAGTGATAATGGCTTTACCACCAGTAATTTTTACGATTCGTTCTGCCAGTTCATTTGCACCACCTTCATGTCCACTTAGCAGGCTAATCGCATAGTTCCCCTTATTATCCAACACGACAACTGCAGGGTCTTCATGTTTGCTTTGCAACATTGGAGCTATTTCGCGCACTACAATTCCTGTTGCCATAATGCAAATCAACCCTTCAGCTGACCTAAACGCTTCTTGTATAACGGGACGAACTGAACTTTTATACAGTATTATTTTCGGGTGATTTAATGCCTTTTGTTCTTTTTCATATAGGCTAAATGGGATATATAAAAAGCTATTTTCTAAGTGCTCCAACAATCTTAACCCTAACTTTACCCCATCACTTGTAATTGTTACAATTGCGATCCCTCTTCTTTCCTTTATTCGGCTTTGATATCCCCCGTACAAATATGAAAATCTATTTTCGTTATCTTCTAATGCTGGACTAACAATAAATAAACCTTGATGGGTAAATTCGTATGCACGAATTTTTTCCGCAATCTCTCCTAATGTACATCTTAGGACAAACTCATCTTGCCAGCTTGCCCGATATACAAAGGCGACTGGAGTAGAGTCGTTATATCCGGCCTCTTTTAATTCATGCACCATTTCATCTACCAGACTTGTACTAAGAAATATCACCAAGCTCGATTTTAGTCTTCCCAGGTACCTTAACCTTTCACGCTCTGGCACTTTTGTTTTTCCAGATTGCCGGCTAAAAATCACCGTTTGTGTACCCTCTGGTACGGTGTATTCTATTCCTAGTGCTGCTGCAGCAGCAAAAGCCGAACTAACTCCAGGAATAATATGATAAGTAATACCAGCTCGTCGCAACTCTGCAAGCTGTTCGCTTATTGCACCATAAATTGACGGATCCCCGCTATGCAAACGTGCAATGATTTTCCCTTCCCTAGCGGCTGAAATCATTATTTGGATTTGATCTGCAAGTAACATTTTAGATGTGTCATGACACACCGCATCTTTTGATGTAAAAGTCAACACTTCTGGATTTATAAGCGAGCCGGCATACAAAATCACATCTGCCGTTTCTATCAGCTTACGCGCCTTGCAAGTAAGCAACTCAACGTCCCCTGGACCTACTCCAGCGAAATATACTTGACCTGGATTAAAATAATTCACACTTTTGTTTTTCATGGGTGAAAATGATGCGAGATTTGAGCTTGCCCAACCTGATTTTCATATCCCTTAATAGGTATGCGATATTTGCAAAGATCGCAACTCATAGTAGCCTTACCCTCTAAGCATTCCTGAATGCGCTCTTTAGCGATTTCAATCACCAATGGGTGTATGCCTAAAGGATTACTGAAGATCAGCGGTATTGAATAATGATTAGCTGTTTCTTCCGTTGCTGCCTTAATTCTTTCTTCTACAAAACCACTAAAAAGTAAAAATGGCGCAATAATTAGTTGAGATGGCTCAAAACACTTAATTACTCTTTCAACCGCCTCATTCACTGAGGGACGTGCTACAGCTTGAAAAGCAATACCTACGCAAGGGTAGGCACTCGTCTCATAAAGAAGGTGGGCAATCCTTGCTACTTCACTATTGCTTTGAGGATCGCTGCTCCCTCGCCCAACGACCAATACTGCGCTTTCCTCTTTAGGTAGAATACTTTTTTCCCTCATGAGAGCTTCATCAATCCTAAGTGATAGTAAGCTTAAGAGGTTGCCATGCGGTTCAAATGGTGAGGCTAAATGAAAAGATACGGTAGGCATTTCATTTCTCGCCCATTGCACAGCAACTGGTATATCATTTTTTTGGTGGTTTGCTGCTCCTAATAACAAAGGCAAAACCACTACTTTTCCTTCCCTTTGCGCTAAAGCTGCAGCCTTTTTTAAACCCGTTGCAATATCCGGTTCCACAAGTTCCAGATAGCATAACAAAACTGGAAAATTAACACTTTGAGATAAAACATCCTTAAAAGCTTCGGTTTGCCTTATGCCTTCTTCTCTTGGACTTCCATGAGCCACCAATAAAACCACATTATTAGACATTACTAGTATTCGATTCCTTTCTGAGCAGCTAAATTGGATGTGTGATACGGATGTTTTACTTCCAACATCTCTGTTACCAAATCAGCTGCCTCATATAATTCCTTTGGTGCATAACGACCACTTATAATAATGTGCATCTGAGATGGTTTATGCTCCCTTATCCATTGAATGAATAAAATGGTATCAAGCCAGTTGAAATGAAAAAGATAAGTTATTTCGTCTAGAAGCAATAAATCAAACTTCCCACTTAGAATCCACTCTTGGGCTTTGTCCCACGCTTCCAACGCCAACTTTTTCGATTGAGCAATATCCTTACTCTCCCAAGTAAAACCATCCCCTAATGAGAGAAAAGGAATCCCCATTTTAGCTGCTGCCAAGGATTCACCATAGGTCTTCTGAGGATTTTTTATAAACTGTAAGACTCCCACTTTAAGACCATGCCCCCAAGCTCTTAAAAGTTGACCCATTGCAGCTGTTGTCTTTCCTTTGCCATTTCCAGTAAAGAGGAGAATTAATCCACGGTGTTGTCCTTCTATTTTCTTATCAAAATTATTCACAAGTATTCACTCCCATATTCCAATGATTAAAAACAAAATCAGGCACACTAAGCTGAGAAAATACCTCTTGAGGGTTTCCTTGATATAATAATTTACCATCTTGCAAATAAATCACGCGATCTGCCCAGCGGTTCACAAAATTTAAATCATGTGTCGCAATAATCACACACAGTCCTTTATCAATGAGTTGATCAAAAATGGCTAATATCCGTTCTTGCATCCAAACATCCAAACTTCCCAATATTTCATCTGCAAAAAGAAAAGTGGGCTGCATAATTAAGATACCAGCCAATGCTATTATTGTTTTTTCTCCGCCACTTAATGCAAAAGTTGGGCTATCTAACAAGTGTTCACATTTGCATAATTCTGCTATTTCTATAACCCGTTGTTCAGCTTGGGCTGGAGGTAATCCGATATTTAGAGCACCAAAACTTAAATCCTGTAAGACACTGGCACTAAATAACTGCTCGTCTGGATTTTGAAACACAACTCCCACCTGTCGCCTAAGCTCAAGCAAAGAATGATGATCGTATCTCAGCTCTTTCTGATTGATATATATCTTTCCTTTCTGGGGACGTAATATACCATTTGCCTGCAGTATCAATGTGCTCTTTCCGCTTCCATTTCTTCCGATGATGGCTACTTTTTCCCCTTGTTTCAAAGTAATCGAAATACCTTTTAGAGCATCCTCTTTTTTTCCTTTATATCTGTAATATACATTTTCAAAAGTAAGTTGGTTCATTTTACTAATATCCCCAACAACAACCGAAAAAATAAAGGATGCTCAAACTTTGGGTTGAGTACTTTTATCGTACCATCCCAGCCTCTTCCCTGTAAGGCTAAATTCAACCGCCGGCTCCGCTCGAGAGCTTCAATGAATAATTGAGCAGCAATATTTGCAATGCTGCGCCAACTGCTTTTAAAACTACTGAAACCAAGCCTTACTTGTTGGGCAAGCACCATTCGCTCTAATGAGTCGTATAATACAAAAATAAATCGGTACATAATAATCACAATATCCATTAAGAAATCTGGTACATGCACCATTCCTGCTAAGTAGATTAAATCGCTCATCGGCGTTGTTAAGATAAGAAAATTTAAAGCCGCAGCAGAACCTAATGCGCGGAAAAAGATCACTAAAGCCAAATTAGCCGATGCAGCAGTGATATTAAACCACAAACTGCCTACACGAATTGCCCCAATTGATGGATTGAAAGTAACACTTACGGCTACACCCAATATAGCAATAACTAAAAAACTACCTTCAGATAGAATCAACTTAAGAAAAACAGAGATGGGTATCCTTGCCCAAATAACCGTTAGAACAAAGATACCCCAAAAACAAAAGAATGATATGAAATAATCTGTCGTGAGTAAGCATACCAATAACACTAAGAAAGTGATCGCCGCTTTATAAGCTGGATGCAACTTCCGAATGCGGTTATTATAGGTATGTTGCTCAATCCAACGCATGGATTCTCCTAATCCTAACCGTTGGTTACTTTCTTTCCCTTTTTATAGCCTAGGTAATAGAAAATAATCCCACTTCCTATGGCTGACTGTAATGAAAACAACAACGATTCGATTTCGCCACTTGGCGGTTCAAAAATGGGTGAAAACCAAGGTTGATAATCAGGGTTAATCTCAGTTATTGCTTCTTCAGCTTTGGAATCCGCTCCTCCAAAATCAGCGTTATGAGGGGCAATATAAAAAGGGAGCAGAATTAATCCAATCAAGATTATAAATAAAGCAATCGTTGAAAAAAGACTATTAAAATTCATTTTATGCTCCTTTCAGTCCTAACGCTGCCAACTCTTCTTCAGCATTTGACTGCAAAGCTTGATATACTAAAACAGTCAAAATTCCTTCACTGACAGCTAAAGGTACTTGCGTAATTGCAAAAATTGTCCCAAATTTTACGAATGAAGCAGCAAATCCACCTAATGGGTCAGGAAAAGCCAGAGCAAGTTGTAGTGATGTAGTTACATAAGTCAATAAATCTGCAAAGGCGGCTGCCAAAAATACCACAATTTTATCTGATAATCTCCCTCTTAAACCTTTCCAAATTAAAAATGCTGCAAAAGGTCCCACAATAGCCATACTGAAGGAATTAGCTCCTAGTGTCGTTAGTCCTCCATGCGCTAAAAGTAGCGCCTGGAAAATCAACACAATAGACCCTAGTATTGACATAATAAAAGGACCAAAAAGGATCGCACCCAATCCAGTGCCTGTAGGGTGGCTGCATGATCCAGTTACACTCGGTAATTTCAATGCGCTGAGTACAAAGGTAAATGCTCCCCCTAATGCCAGCAAAGGTTTTATCTCAGGCTTTTCAACTACTAATCGCTTTATGCGTATAATGCCTATAATCCAAAAAGGCATCGCTGCGACAAACCAGAATAAACTCCATAAAGGAGGTAAAAACCCTTCCATAATATGCATAGCTTTCACTGGCATAATGGCATAACCGAGCATTAATGCAATAAAAACGCTACTAATTTTTATCCACTTTTTTTGCCATTTGTTTTTATAGGGTTTCATGAGTAATACTCCTTAATCACCATGCCCAAATGAAGAATTAAATAAATACACCCAACCATTTGGTTGGGCTAAAACACAGCATTATTTATTAACTTATTAATCTATAATTATTGTGAATAGCACAACCTCCTTGCTCGAGAAAGTTTGCATCATATTCCTTGTTTGGCAGGCAACCTGACTTCTGGAATTGTTCCAGTTACAGTTGCGGCACAGTGTTGGACTTTCACCAACTTCCACCTTTTAATCCCCAAGCATCCGGGCTATAGGGGAACCAAACTTTATTAAAGTTCTTAAGTTACTATAACATACCCATTTCAAATCGTCAAGATATTCAAGTTTTGATGTTATCTCTTGACATATCCCTTATTTAACCATTAATATACTTACGATGAGTATATATCCTATTAGCTTAACAAATCTCAAGGAATATATTGCAGTTATTGTTGGAGGAGGTCGAGTCGCTGCACGAAAACTAGCCGGCTTGTGGAACACAGACTTTCATATAAAAATTATTAGCCCTTCTCTATGCGAGGATATTCTCGTATTAATACAAAAGAAAAGAGAATTTCCTGTGCAAATTATTTCGCGCCCATATCAAGTCGGAGATTTAGATAATGCTTTCCTCGTTATCGCAGCTACAAACGATAGCACAATAAATGATCTCGTATGGAAAGAGGCAATCCAAGAGAAATGCCTCATTAATATTGCCAGCGACCCTGAGAAAAGCAATTTTTATAATCCAAGTATTCTTCAATATGGTTCTCTAACTGTAGCATTTTCATCCAATGATGGATGCCCTGCTTTATTAAGTTGGTTAAGGAAACAATGTGAAACCATCATTGATGATGACTTCATCCAATTATTTGAGACTACCCAATTAATTAGAACTAGACTTCTTCATCATTACCCAAAGCATCTTGAAAAACCCGAAGATAACCACACCATATGGGAGAATTTTAATAAACAATTGCAGTCCACGCTGGAAGAAAAAGGGGTCTTAGAAGCTAAAAAAGAAGCTCTGGAATTTTTTAGTAGAATGACATAGTTATGGTATGATTATTTTTAACTACATAAGTGTTCATAATGAAAAATAACAACCCCACACAAAATAAAGGCAAAGTGTACATAGTTGGTGCCGGCATTGGAGATCCCGGACTCATTACAGTACGCGGCAAGGAATGCCTGCATTTAGCGGATGTCGTCGTTTATGACAGATTAATCAATTTATCCCTTCTCAACGAAGCACCTGAGGCAGAATGGATTGACGTAGGGAAAATACCCAATCATCACCACTACCCACAAAGCAACATTAATGCTTTGCTCATTGAAAAAGCAAAGCAAGGAAAAATAGTTGTGCGTTTAAAAGGTGGAGACCCTTTTGTGTTCGGTCGCGGCGGTGAAGAAGCTCTTGCCCTAACTCAAGAAAACATCCCCTTTGAAGTAGTCCCTGGTGTTACAAGCGCCATCGCTGCTCCAGCCTATAGTGGTATTCCAGTTACTCACCGCGGTCTTTCCTCTGGTGTAGCCATTTTCACTGGTCATAAATCCGAGCCCCAACCTTCATTATTTAGTTGTATTTTTCCATTTGTCAAAGATACTTCTTCACAAAAAGATGTTTTTCCTGCTATCAACACGTTGGTTTTCTTGATGGGTGTAGAAAATTTACCCCGCATTGTTGAACAATTATTAGCCAATCAAATATCACCTGATACCCCTGCAGCTCTTATAGAACGCGGTTCCTATAGCGATCAAAAAACTACTGTGTCAACGTTAGGCAAGATTGTTCAAGATGCCATAGATATCCGTCCGCCAGCGGTTTTTATCGTTGGGGACGTTGTTAGATTACGGGATGAAATTAAATGGTTCGAATCCTTGCCTTCCGCGCCATTAAACTCGTTGCGAATCATCAATACTAGACCTAGAGATCCTTCTAACACATCAACAGAAACTTTAACAAGTAAGCTCATAAAATTAGGCGCTGAAGTAATTGAAATGCCCGCCATTGATATCCATCCTTCACCCAAAGAGATTCTTGTCGAAGGAGTATCGCGGTTTAAGGCATTAATAAACCAAAAACTTTGCTCTTGGCTGTTATTCACAAGTGGACACGCTATTCAAATCTTTTTAGAGCAATGGTTCTCTATGGGCAAAGATGCTCGCATACTTTCTTCAATAAAAATTGGTGTCATTGGCAAGAGCTGTGCAGAATCGTTACATCGTTTTGGCTTACTGCCTGATTTCATCCCATCTCAATCCTATGGGAAAATTTTAGCTGAAGAATTGCCTATCCAACCCAATGAATGTGCATTCATTCCCACGGCAAAAAATAGTATGCCACACTTACGAGAAGGACTACAAAAAAGAGGAGTTATCGTTGAAGAAATGATCACTCACGAATCAATTCCCTGCGTTTTGCATGATTCAAGAATTAACCTTTTACGTAAGAAAATGGTAGATGTCATCCTGTTCTTTAGTCCATCAGCTTTTCATAGCATACTCGCAAACCTCAACCGTTATGCAAACGATCACCCTGATGAAGCCTATGATTCGATTGAATTGCTAAACTCTTTTGCCATTGGGTCTATCGGAGATACCACAGCGGCAGCAATTCAGCAAGCCGGGGTAAGAGTAGATTTTGTATCAAAAAATGCCACAACAGAGGATTTTATTGATTCTCTTGTAGAATGGAATAATAAACGAACAAAAACCATTCTCTGCGATAATATGCCAAATTTCAGCTTATCCTCCCACTTTTAATTTATAAAAGAGTATAATACCTCCCTAATCTTTATCGAAGGACTATCTTGACATAAACTCCATTGCATATAAAACTTAAAGAATGAGCATAAGAAGAATGAAAATTATCAGCATAGTTGGTGCCCGCCCTCAATTCATAAAAGCAGCCTTGCTTAGCAAAACCCTGCGTAAAGAAGATAAAGTGCAGGAAATTCTTATCCATACTGGTCAACATTATGATGATAACATGTCTAAGACCTTCTTTGAACAACTTTCAATCCCTGCACCAGATATTAATCTTGGAATAGGCGGGGGGACTCATGCCGAGCAAAGCGGCGCTATGATGATTGGCATAGAAAAAATAATCTTAAAAGAAAAACCCCATTGCGTTATTGTTTATGGAGATACCAACTCAACATTAGCTGGAGCTGTTACTGCGGCAAAATGCAACGTACCACTCATTCATGTGGAAGCTGGTTTGCGTTCATTCAATCGCGCCATGCCAGAAGAGATCAACCGCATTATAGCCGATCGCTTATCAAAAATTCTCTTTTGCCCAACTGAAACTGCCGTGTCCAATCTTCATTATGAAGGCATCACTGAAGGAGTGCATTTCGTTGGAGATATCATGTATGATGCCTTACTAACATTTTTGCCTATAGCTCAACAGAAGTCAAATATTGTAGAAAAATTAGGCTTATCAGGAAAAAAATACGGATTATTGACTATTCACAGAGCAGCCAACACTGATGATGATCAAAGATTAAAAACCATTTTGGAAGCTATCAAGCAAACCCAATTAATTATCGTATTCCCAATCCACCCGCGCACTCAAAAGATGCTCCAAGAATATCATATTTCATTGCCCCCCAACATCATCCCAACTGAACCATTAAGTTATTTTGACATGCTCACTCTCGAATCAAAAGCTGATTGTATTCTCACCGATTCCGGAGGTGTACAAAAAGAAGCCTATTGGTTAGGCGTCCGCTGCATAACTTTACGCGAAGAAACTGAATGGATCGAAACCGTAGAATGTGGTTGGAATAAGATAGTTGGTGTGGATAAAAGTCTGATCACATCCACTATTGAGCGATGGCGCCCAACTGAAGAAAGATTATCTTATTATGGCAATGGTACAGCCGCATATCAGATGAAAAATATTATTATTAATAATTTTCTTGCCTCATAATGCTGACTATGAGGTTATAATAGTAGAAATTCAAGAGAAAGCAAAGACTATAAAGGAGAAAAATGAGCGAAGAACAAGAACTTCCAATCAGCAAAGAGTTATTAGAAATCCTGCGCTGTCCTCTTGCAGTTCAATCAAAAGAATATGGCGACGATCCAGGCCGCTTAACATTGGTGCACAATTGTTGGCTAGTTTGTGAGGATAGTGGTCTAAAATACCCTATTGTTGACGGCATCCCGATTATGCTCATCGAAGAAGGCATGAAGTGGAAAGATGTCGCCATTGAAGATCTGCCGGTTCCACCGCCTCCTCCTGCTTAATGGATTAAGCTAACCAAACCCAAATAATCCAAAGGATAACCATAAGGAAGCCGACAGCAACCCGCGCCAGAAGCCCAGAAAGCCATCCCTTTATCAGCCCCAATAATGAGGATTTGGCAAGTGAAAACTCGCCTAAGCGGCGCCATTCTAAAAGAAAAAGCACTACGGGTACTGCTGCCAACCCGGCTAAAGGATTCAAAAAAGTCAGCAAAAAACCGACCAACCCTGTACAAAGGATCGTTAACCAAGGTACTCCGCTATGATGAGCACCCAATCCAGTAATGATATTATCAATAACTGACCCAATTAAACCCAAAATAGTTATAACCACAAAAAGCACAATACCAACATTTCCAAACCCGTATATCAAACCATAAAGCAAAGCTCCAATCCAGATGATCAGCAAGCCCGGATAAAATGGTATGATCATGCCTAATAAACCGGCAACCATTAAACCAATGATTGCCAGAAAAGATATTGAGCGAAGCCAAGTTATTGTCTCCATCAAATTGCTCGGATGACTTCTATTTCCCCCATCCATGGCTTTAATACAGGAGGCACGAGGATGGATCCATCTTCTTGTTGATAATTTTCCATAATTGCGATTAATGTGCGCGGCAAACCGAGTCCCGATCCATTTAGAGTATGAACATATTTCGGTGAGCCTTTTTTATCACTCGTTCTGTATTTGATATTCGCTCGTCGAGCTTGAAAATCACCTACCAGCGATACAGAGGAAACTTCCAACCATTCATTCACACCAGCTGCAAATACTTCTATATCATAAGTTATTTGGCTGGCAAATCCCAAATCTCCCGAGCATAATTGAACAATGCGATAAGGCAGCCCAAGCTCTGCACAAGTTTGTTGGGCATCTTTAAGCATCTTTTCTAATGCAGCCTGAGATTCTTCTGGTTTGCAAAAAATATACATCTCAACCTTATCAAACTGATGACCTCGTTTTATCCCACGAACATCGCGGCCGGCACTCATTTTTTCCCGCCGAAAGCAAGGTGTATATGCAGTGTAGTATATTGGCAAACTCTCTTCCTCAAGAATTTCATCACTATGATATCCTGTCAGTGGCACTTCAGCGGTAGGTACCATAAAAAGGTCCTCTTCTGCATCCCGATAGAGATTATCCAAAAACTTAGGTAATTGCCCAGATCCAAATAAAGTCTGTCCTTTGACCATAAATGGCAAATACTTTTCTTCATATCCTTGTCGAATGTGTAAATCAAGCATGAACGCAATCAGTGCTCTCTGCAAACGGGCAAGCGCTCCACTCAATACATAAAAACGAGAACCGCTCATTTTAACCCCGCGTTCAAAATCCATCTGTTTTAGATTTTGCCCCAATTCCCAATGTGGTTTAGGAGTGAAAGAAAACTTAGGCAATTCACCGTATGTGCCTAAAATCACATTGTCATGTTCATCTTTGCCGATAGGGGTTTGCTCACTAGGAATATTTGGAATGATTGCCATAACCTGTTGAAGTTGTTCATTAATTCGACGCAATTCTTCATCAGCTGCTGCAATCCTCTCCCCTACTAGACGCATTGCCTCAATTTTTTCATTGCGTTCATTTTCATTTTGAGTCCTACCAATTTCTTTGGAAACTTGATTGCGTTCAGCTTTTAAATTTTCTGCAATTTGAATAATTTCTCTTCTTTTAGCATCCAAGGCTAATATTTCATCAACAATGGCATCATCCATTTGGCGTTTCTGGAGAGCATTGCGAATAACTTGCGGTGATTCTCTGAACAACTTAATATCTAACACTGCGTTCTCCTCATAAAAATTATTTATTCGATAAATTCTATTGTAATCTAAACCATACTTTTAGAAAAGATGGTTCGTTTAATGAATTGCTGTAGTTTTCTTGTAGGTTGTCCCTTACTTTGCGTAAGTTGTAACTACATTATTGTAATATAATGTGGTACAATAACAAAACATATTTATAAACCATGTAATTCATATAAAGGAGTGATTATGAAAAAGAGATTTCTTTGGTTAACATTAAGTGGCTTAATGGTTTTGAGCCTAATATTAAGCTCGTGCGGAGGAGGAGCTGCTCCTGCAACAACCGCTGGTGAAAAATCTAGCCAAGAACAAACTCAAGGGGGAGAATTAATTGTTGGATTGGAAGCAGACATCGCCTCACTAGATCCAGCTTTTGATTACGATTTTTCAACCGGCCCAGTAGTTAACAACATTGTCGAAAGCCTGCTCATGTTCGATGACAACAATCAAGTAGCTCCATGTTTGGCAGAAAAATGGGAAGTACCTGATCCACAAACCTACATCTTCAAAATCCGTCAAGGTGTAAAATTCCATGACGGTACTACCATGAGCATAGATGATGTCATCTTTAGCTTGGAGCGAACCCGCAATCCAGAGACAGCCGCTTATGTGGGTTGGATGCTAGGCAGTGTAAATACCATTGAAAAAGTTGACGATTCAACCCTGAAAATCACCTTAAATAACCCTGATGCTAATTTCCTTTACGCTTTAGCTACATCTGCTGGAGCTGTAATCAGTAAAGCTTATTACGAACAGCACAAAGAAAATTTCGGCAAGCCTGATGGTGGTGTTATCGCAACTGGGCCCTTCAAGTACGTCAAATGGGATTCCGGCAGTGAAATCGTTATTGAAAAATTCTCAGATTACTGGAACAAAGCAAACGGCGGTCCATACTTGGATAAAGTGATTTTCAAAATACTGCCAGAAACAACGACACGCATTGCCGCATTGCAAACAGGTGAAATTCACGCTGTGCTTATGAAAATCCCAGGTGATCAAATTCCTATTGTAGAAAAAATGGAAAATATAAATCTTACAATGGCGGAAGGCTTTGCGGTTGACGCTGCAGAATTTAATGTCCAGCGTCCTCCATTTGATAATGTCAAGCTTCGCCAAGCAATCAATTATGCAGTTGATAAAGTAGCTGTAACAAAAACCCTGCTTGGTGATACAGCAATGAACGCCAAAGCTACAACTGTCATGCCTTCTTTGTGGACATTCGCAAAAGATAAATGGCAAGCAGCTTGGGATAAACTTCCTGCTTATGAATACAATTTAGAAAAAGCTAAACAGTTATTAGCCGAATCTGGAGTTAAACCAGAAGATGTTAAGGGCAAACAGATTGTCGTGGATGACAACCCCGTCCGACTAGGACAAGCATTAGCTATTCAAGCAGCTGCTAAGGAGTTAGGCTTGGAATTAGAAGTTAAAAAAGTGCAGCCGCAAGAACTTAACACGCTTACATTCTCTGCCGGCCGCGACTATGATATTGCAGTCCAAAACTGGAGCTCCGATTTTCCTGATCCTTCCGGCAACATGGTTCCGCTTTTCCACTCAGCAAATACAGGTGATGGCGGTGCTAATTATGCAAATTACAAAAATCCTGAAGTAGATAAACTTCTCGATGAACAAAATACCCTCATTGACAATGAGAAGAGAGCAGAATTGCTGATAAAAGCTCAAGCCATTATCGCTGAAGATTCGCCTTGGATCGTCTTTGACTATCCAAAATTGCCTTTTGCTTTGAATAAGGCTTTTACAGGTTATAAAATGAAGCCTGTATGGTTCTGGGAAGCTTTCGCGAGAAATATTAAAAAAGTTCAATAACTACTCTTACCAACAATATAATATAAATAAAAGCATCTGTTTTTCGCAGATGCTTTTATTTTTTTCTATCGTTCATGATATAATTAGAAAAAATTTCAATTGTTTTCCATCATTCAATTCTTGATTTACGGAGATTTTTCATGACTTTCGATACTTCCTATATTTCCCTGCTTTATTTTGTTAGTTAAAGTATGACAAGATTATCAAAATAATAGAGAAAATATTATGGATGTGGTTGATTGGTTTATCAATTAAAATTTGGACAATGAAAGTCAAACACCTCTATTTTTTAGCCAATTAAAGATTTAACTTTTTATATAAAATTACATAGACAGGATGGTAGATTAATGGTTATCGTAGCAAGTACAAATGGTGAAGTAGGTATTCGTCAAGCAATGGATGCTTTAAAATCTGGTAAGAGTGCCTTAGACGCTTTAGAAATAGCCCTGAAACTCGTTGAAGATAATCCTGAAGATAACAGTGTAGGATATGGTGGACTTCCCAATATTCTTGGTGAAATGGAATTTGACGCCAGCATTATGGATGGTACATCCTTGCTCGTTGGAGCCGTTGGTGCACTAAAAGGTTTCCCTCACCCCATCTCAGTTGCAAGAAAAGTAATGGAAAAATTACCCCATGTTTTGTTAGTAGGTGAAGGTGCAGCGCGGTTTGCTTTAGAATGTGGATTTTCTCCTGCGCCCACCCTTAGCCCAGAAGCAAAAGCTACTTGGAAAAAATATCTTGAAAGGGTTATTCCCCCATCAGAGATAGAAAATATTTCCCAATTGAATGATCTTTCTGCATTGGTACGTAAAGTGTGCGATACACCGCGAAAGGTTAGCGGTACAGTAAACTTTCTCATTCTCGACAAAGAAGGAAACATCTGTAGCGGAGTCAGCACCAGCGGTTGGTTTGCTAAATACCCTGGCAGACTAGGGGACACTCCTGTTATTGGTGCAGGCAACTATGCTGATAGTCGTTTTGGCGCTGCTGCCTGCACAGGTATGGGTGAGATGGCAATTCGCGCCTGTACAGCCAGAAGTGTTGTACTCTATTTGAAGATGGGATATTCATTAAATGACGCATGCACTCAAGCCATGAATGATTTAAATGACCTTGGAGGCAGTTATCTTAGCGATATGAATATTGTCGCATTGGATCGCTTTGGTAATGTTGCTGGCTATACTAATGTAGAAGGAGAAACATTCATTTATATGACTGATGAAATGGATGATCCTGTAAAGTTAAAACGCACAGTAATCCAAACGCGTCAATGTTGGGGAGAGGAGAGAGTAGAAGCACAGAATTAGTTTCATTATGGAATTCTCTTTTCATCTTTGCTTATTCCAGGAAAGTGAAAAACAGATCATGTTCTTGATGACAATTACCTTCGGTTATCTTTTGTATTTTTCTTTAGTACCATAAATGAATGAAGAAAGAATTATATTAGCTCAATTAAGAGATATTCAAAAAAAAGGAGCCGAGGTACGATTGATCAATGTTTATAAAGGCTTTCCAATATCATTCCCGGCTAAAATTCGAAGCGTCAGTGATGATAGCGCTCTTTTAAGTGTACACCGCTATCAAACTGTCTGTATTCGTTTTTCAAGATTCACCTACATTAAAAGTGCCTATCTAAAACAGACCGTTAAAGCTGAGGTAACCTCTTTAGATCTTGACCATTACTTAGCTGTTCTTAAATACTTTCAATATTCAAGTGCAACAATTGGTAACCGGGAATCAATTCGTGTCGAACCAGAATTCCCCACTATCGTCCAAATCTCTAATGGAATCATCTCCAAGGGTGAACTGATCAATATTTCTATTCATGGATTAGGCATGTACTTAGATCAAGCGTCTTTTGCACCCCGAGCTTTCGGAGTAGGCCAAAAAGTTGACCTTATTGTGCATCTGTATCCCCAACGTGAGTTACTCTTAAGAGGCGTTGTGAAAAATGTCATTTCTGATGACGTTAACACACGTTATCGTTTGGGAATTCGTACCTTTCCTGATGCAAACGCAGAAGCTTTGCTATCTCACTTTATTGCCCAAAGGCAAGTAAAGATTTTGCGAGAAATAAAATCCCTGCTTTGAGAAAACGAATAATTCTTAGCATGAATACTAGCGAAGAGATCCTTTCCACTCTAAATACAATTGCTTCTACTAAACAGACTGTATCTCTTATCTCGATATATAAAACCATACCCTTAGCTTTTGATGCTCAATGCATAATGGTTGAAAACGGGATTGGTTATTTTTCAGTTCATAAGTATCAAATGGCAATAACGGTAATTATAAAAAAGATATACATCCAAAGCCCTCTATTGAAAGAATACGTACAAGCTAATGTGGCTAAAATGAATCCAGTAAAAAATTTATTAGGATTAGATAATTTTCGTTATGCAGGGGATTATATAAATCGTAGAACCTTAATTCGGGTTGAACCTGAAACTTCAATCCCAGTTTTATTGTATCTCAAAGGTGTTGCCGTACGAGCGGAATTAGCGGATATATCAGTAGGTGGAATCTCTGTCTATATTGATCCCTTTTTCTTAGACAATGAAGAAGATGGTGAAAAGATGATTTCATCCCATTGTGAAGTTCATTTGAATCTCCCTTCCGATAATTGGAAGCCAATTAAAATTAAATGTGCTATTCGCAATGTAATTCGCGACACCCTTAGCGGAAGATATCGCATTGGGTTTCAATTGTATCCTGACAAAGCCAGCCAAGCCTTGCTCGATAAGTATGTTACCAAACGCCAAGCTGAGATGATGCAAGAGATTAAAAATTTATACGAGAAGTCCGTTAAGGTCTAAATTTCTCCTAAAAAAGTATGATTATCAGTGCAAGCCGTCGCACCGATATTGCAGCATTTTATGCTAAATGGTTTATTCACCGCATACAAGCTGGTTTTTGTGAGGTACCAAATCCTTTTAATCCTTCTCTCATAAAAAAAGTATCACTTTTGCCTTCTGATGTAGATGGCATAGTATTTTGGACAAGAAATCCGCGGCCTTTATTCCAATATTTAAAACTCCTAGATAGTTCAGGTTATTATTATCTTTTTTTATACACTTTGCTTGACAATCCCAAACTGCTTGATCCTCATTCCCCACCCCTTCCACAGGCTATACGTACTTTTCGCCAGCTTTCTGACACGCTTGGTGCTGATCGCGTTATTTGGCGTTACGATCCGATCATATTTACGCCTCAAACACCACCTCAATACCACCTAACTCATTTCGAAAAGATCTGCCGGCAATTGACACATTACACACACAGAGTAATCATTAGCTTTGTGGATATATACCGCAAAACCCAAAAACGGCTATTGCCTTTAGCTGAAATCGGTTACCCTATAACCCCCAAAACAGAGTTAAACCTTGAAACTTTGCAAACATTCATTAGTAGCCTTGTTCAAATAGCCAATACTTATGGAATGCAGCTGTTCCATTGTGCCGATCAAGATTTCTACCCACAATTTGGAGGTTATCCTGGAAAATGCATTGACGCCCAGCTTTTTAGTGATCTCTTTGGCATTCAAATTCCACATGTTAAAGATCCCTCACAGCGAGAAAAATGTGGGTGCACGGTCAGCTATGATATTGGCATGTACGATACTTGCTTGTTTGGTTGTCTCTATTGCTACGCCAATAAAAATTTTGAGACATCTCGCAAAAATTATTTACACCACGACCCAACTTACCCCTCTTTAGTTAAGCCAAGTTACTAAGCAATTTCTTATAATGAAATCTCTGTAAGCGGACATGTTAAAGATTCTTATCCCCATAAAAAAATGAAAGACGCTGGCATACTTTGGCATTGTCTAGTGAGTATGCTTCCAATAAAGAAAAATTAAGCTATCTTACTGAGATAATGAGAGTTGTGTTAACGAGCAGGGGCAACCCAAACCTTCACCTTTCTAGCTATGCAACGTTAAACACCATATTATTTGATCATCGTCGAAGATCAGGCTTAATAAAAGGTTGTGCGATACACAGGTTGAAAAAGTTCTTTTTGGTGAGCACATACCGGATTGGCTGCACAGGAATTACAATCCGGTTCTTCATTCTCATAACAATGGTTGCGCATATAGTTAAAGAAAAACCAATCAACGGCGCCTTGGCTTTTTCCGCTAGCAGCAACAATTTTTTGCTGCATGAGATAGGTTGCATAACGCACTGCCCATTCTTCACCCTCTTCAACCACCCTCCTCTGTCGCAGCTTTTGTGCCAAATTTTCATCATGGATTTGTACCAAACCAAGGCGCAATGCGCTTCGCATTGCGTGATAATCAATAACAGGAGCCACACTTTCCCCGCTTCCAAATTCAAGAAATCTTTCAGGTCTCTGGTTCAAAGTTAAAGCAAGCAAACCTGCTTTCTTTCGCAATGGGTCTTCTTTATAACCACTTATCTGGTCTAAAAAGCGGAAGAAGGTCTTAAGCGGGGCGGAGCTTTTTCTAGTGTAATTTAGGATATGCTCTGTCGTATAGCCTAGACTTCGCATATCTCGCCCGTAATCACGCGCTAATTGAAAATGAAGGTTCAAGGCTGGCATAACATCGAAACCATTATCATCCTGGAGAAGTGCACGGTATTTTTCAAGGGTAAGATTCTCCTGTCCTTCGGGAGAATAAAAAGCAGGATCGCTTCTTAATGGACGTAAATAAGCCCGAAAAAGATATGATGAACCTTTGAGCATCTGACCATTTATAGGTGCAAAAAGGGCTTGATGATAAGCTCCATCTTTATCATGCCAAAAACCGAATTGTTGCAGCATAGAGCAAAAAAAATAATTAATGGTAGCAGAGTGATTAACAGGTGGAAAATCCTCACCTACAAAATTAAAGGGATGAGCCTCTACAAGTGTGCTGATGAGGGAAGCAACTCTATCAACTTGGAGCTCGGAAATTGATACCCGGCTATCCAATGGTAGCGTTGGGGGTGGTGTATCCTTTAACAACGCAGTTGGTCCCACATGTTCAATCTCTTCTGCGGCTAGAGCCATTGCCTGATAAGCTGCCATTACAGGGTGCATTCCAGCAGCTAAATGGACCAAGGCAGCACCACAAAACGTATCCCCCGCACCGGTTGGGTCTAGAACCTTGGCAGGTAATGCCTTAAGGCGCGTTTGATACTCCCCCTGCACAACAAGTACACCTTTTTCGCCTAAGGTAACGTATAAGATTTTCCCGCACTCAGTTTTTGCCTTCTCTAATGCACCAAAGAGACAGATGGCTTCCTCTTCGTTCATAAAAAAGACATCTGTCAAGGCAATGTTTTCTAAAACGTCGTTTTTCCTTTCACAGGTATCTTGGTAAAAAGTACCAGCAGAAACAAATTTTCCTCCGTTTTTTCTACATGCCTTTATTATGGATTGTTGTTTCTTTGCATTACCAAGCGGAATAATGTGAATAGCATCATAACCTGATACATCAAAATTTAACATCGAATCATCCAACTTTTCTTCTGCACCAACGTAAAATTCCAGGTATGTTGCTTTATCTCCTTGATGAGAAATAGTAAAACGCGGTAATTCATCAGGAGTAATGGTTGGTCCCAACCAAGCTGTAAGCCGAGCATTGATAGCAGATAAGCTTTCCGGCATGGGATCTGGTCTAGGAGCAAAAATCGAAACTTTTGCACCGCTGCGATGGGCAGCCATCGCCGTGTACATTCCTGCACCACCGGCTGTCTTAACGGTTTGGTTGTTGAAATGTAAAGTGTCCATTGAAGGGCTGCCGATAACAAGAATATTCACCATGAGTTTCTCCTAACCCTAATCTCAAGTAAATTAACTCTTTGGTTAAGAATTATATGCTGTATTTCAGAATAAGACTAGGTTATTTCTGCGCTGAGATATTGTTGCAACAGTCCACTATTTTGTCAATCTTAGCCACCCACTTTGCCGACTAAGAGATTAATCCCAAGACAGCACCGATTATTATTCGGTACTTCATGATTTTCATCAAGGCTGAGAGGACAGGCAATGAAAAGCTTGGGATGACAGAATAATATTTATCGAAATGTTTCTCAAGATAAAAGTGATACAGTTGTATAATCGGCTTATTGAAAAGGAAAGGAAAATTAGAAAAAGCCATTTGAGGCCGCCCGCCACCTCAACCCTGCCATTATATGGCTGTGCTTTTGGGCAGAATACACCATTGGCTTTTTAATATTATAGCAGAATTGCGGTTATTTTCTATACAAAATGCTGGTATGGATGAGTAAGCATCTAGGTGATAGAACAATTCATAGTAAGGGGGAATAATTACTCATGATAGAGAAAGCATTGGTATCGAAAAAGTAAATCTTCCATCTTATAGACATTGTAAGCTCCTACACCATGAAGAGAGAATACTATTGTAGAAGCAAAAACAAAAATGCGCTTGGCCGGACAGGCTCCCCGGCATTATCCCTCTCGGGTAAGTGGTGCCTGATTCTCCACACTCAAGCGCAATTATATTTTATCAACATTTAGACTAAAGTCAATAAATTGTGATTGAAAAAGTATTTAAACTCAGCCTCTTACTTTCACGGCGTAAGAGCAAGGCGAGCAAGCAAAACATACACCTTGATATAAGCTGCAAAGATTATCGGCGTAGCACCGTGGAATCTGATAACGAAGTCAAGCTGCTGGGTGGTGTGGGCGTTGGCAATGGAACGTGTTGAAATTGAAGCGTTGAAATCAATGAAAGATAGTGTTTATCAAAACATAAACAGCAGCGCCTACGAAGAAACATAAAATGGCAAGGATAATCAGCAGCGAAATAATATATAGGCTATTGCCTATTAAGACTATTGAACAGGCGATGGATTCTATAAATCGTTTTAGTAATTCCACAACTAGATTATAACATAGTGGCAGTAGAAGTGGCAAGATTCGTTGTAAATATAAGGGTTATTTTTGTATATTTTGTCAGCGGAATTGATAAGTATGTAACTATGCCCAATAAAACTTTAAATAATCATTTTATCAAACATAAAATTTCTTAATAAAGGAATAAATCTTATCCCTCATCACGCAGAACGAAAAGGGCGCTATTAGATAAACAAAGCGTTATAGGTTTAATTGTCTTTAATCGGAAACAGCTTTTGCCACATTTGGCTTATAGATATAGAATCTTGTATGCACCCCTATATAAAGCGGGTGATGGGATTCGAACCCACGAATGGTAGCTTGGGAAGCTACTGCCTTACCACTTGGCGACACCCGCATAACCTAGAACAATAGTAAATCTATTATACTATCAACCTCTAAAAAATCAAGGGCTACCCTTAGCGATGCTATTCTTCTTCACGATAGTTCGGTTGTTCTCTATAAATAATTTTCACAATTCATGTCATAAAATCATGGTATAATGCTTTGAGAAAGGTTCTATAAGGAGAAGCTTATGTCAAATAATAACATAACTGAACGTGCTCAAAAACAATCACCAATAAGTTATAGCCAGTACATTATTTTTAAAGCTGAAGCACCTTTGCAGGAAATTTACGACCATCCCTTGTGCCCTTTGCCGATAAAAAATGCACTCAGCTGTGAAACTGCATGGCATAAACGCAATGAATATAAAGTTGCTAACGGCATACGCTGGTCTTCCCATTATACTGCTGCTTTGATGGCTTGTGAAACCGTTATCGTTACTGACGACAAAGAAGAATCCATAGAAGATTTTCTAAATCGTCAAGGTGCGGTGAGCAAAATTATCGAAATAAAAATTTTAGCTGATATGAACCAACGCTATTTTGGTGAAGCCCATATCCGCCGCACTCCTTCTGACAATCCCTTAATTTCAGCAGTCGCTTCAGTAATTATGGAAGGAGATATCGTAAAAAAAGCAATTCTTGCCTTAACGGGAGTTTGGGAAGAAGGTGTCCACACTGCAAAAAGTGTAGAGCTATTAATCAACAATCCCTTAACATCCGAATCTATCCTTCGGGTCGCTGAAGCTGTTAAGCAAGAAGTAAATCCCAAAAGTAACTACTTAGCTAGTTCGGAATATCGCCGAGAAATGGCAGCTGTCGTAACAAAACGCGCCCTGTCAGCATGTTTATCTTGATTTTAAGGAGAATTTCACTATGAGTCAAAATTCAATTCCTTTGTCATTCATTCTCAACGGAAAAAAGGTCGAAACCACTTGCGAACCCGGTCAAAACTTGCTTTCTTTGCTACGCAGTTTAGGTATGTACAGTGTAAAAAATGGCTGCAGCGAGGGCGATTGTGGTATGTGTACAGTGCTCATAAACAACCAACCAATAACCAGCTGTATGACAAAAGCTCAAGACGTACAAGGTAAAGAAATCATTACTCTTGAAGGTCTAAGCTCGCGTCATGAAATCCACCCCATTCAGCAGGCTTTTATCGAAACTGGAGCTATTCAATGTGGTTATTGTACACCAGCTCAAATTTTAACTGCCAAAGCATTATTGGATAAAAACCCAAAGCCTAGTCGCGAAGAGATTGGAGAAGCCCTAAGTGGGGTATTATGCCGTTGTACTGGTTATGTAAAAATTATTGATGCTGTTGAACGAGCTGCTCAATGGCTGCGCGGTGAGCCAGTACCTGAGGAAATTGAGCTTCCTCCGACCTATACTCCCCCCGAGATGAGCAAATATGAAGAGCTACAGGTCGTAGGAAAGCCCGTTCAAAAAGTCGATGCCGTCAAGTTAGCTAAAGGTTACCCTGTTTTTACTGATGATTATACTATGCCGGGAATGCTTTATGGAGCATTACTGACGAGCCCACATGCTCATGCACGCATAAAAAATATTGACACAAGCAAAGCAAAGGCTTTACCCGGTGTGCATGCCGTTCTTACATACAAAGATATCCCACGCGTCAAATACGCTTCAGGTGGACAAAGTTACCCTCAACCCGAACCTTATGATCAGGTCAGTTTGGATAATAAAGTCCGCTATGTCGGAGACCGGGTTGCTGTTGTTGCTGCCGAAACCCCCCAAATAGCTGAACGTGCATTACGCTTGATAGAAGTTGAGTATGAAGTTCTCCCTCACGTGCTTGACCCTATAGAGGCAATGAAAGACGGTGCTCCCGTCATTCATGATGAGGATGATTCCCCCGGCATCTATGACGCTAAACATAACATTGTCTATCATATAGAAGCTGAAGTTGGAAATGTTGATGAAACATTTGCCCAATGCGACCATATCTTTGAAGGGGAATACACAACTCCCAAACAACAGCATGCTCACCTTGAACCTCACGTTTGTATTACCTATTGGGATGAAGATGATCGGCTGCATGTCCGCACCAGTACCCAAGTACCCTATCATGCGCGCCGTATTATCGCCCCATTAATCGGTTTGCCAGTTAAAAAGATCCGTGTGGTAAAACCTCGCATTGGAGGTGGGTTTGGAAACAAACAAGAAGTCGTTCTTGAAGATCTATGTGCTCACCTTACCATTGCTACGGGTCGTCCCGTCCGTATGGAATACACTCGTCGCCAAGAATTCACCAGCTCACGAACTCGCCACAACCAAATCATTCGCTACAAAGTTGGATTAAAAGGTGACGAAGTCGTTGCGATGGAGTTGTACGTAATTGGTGATACAGGGGCTTATGCCACCCACGGATTGACGGTTCAAATGGTAGGCGGTTTTAAAGGGTTAACTTTATATAATCCACCTCATGCGCGTTTCATTTCAGATGTGGTTTATACGAACAAGCCTATTAGTGGAGCTTTCCGCGGTTACGGTACAATGCAAGAAACCTTCGCTCTTGAAGTTCTCATGGAAGAAATCGCCGAAAAGCTTAAATTGGATGTAGTAAAGTTTAAGCAGAAAAACATTCTCAAAGTGGGTGAAACAATGTACCTCGCTACCGAACTAGGCGAAGGACGTAAAGGGCATCCCCAAACCTTATCCACAAGCGGGATTGATCAATGCCTTGAGATAGGTTTAAAGGAAACAGACTACTACAACAAACGCAAGCAATACAAAGAAGAAAACATGCGTTCAAATTTACCACTAAAGCGTGGAATTGGCATGGCTTTAGTCATGCATGGCAGCGGAGTAGCAGGCTTGGATATGGCGTCTGTTACTATCAAAATTAATGATGATGGGTCATTTAATTTGCTTACTGGTTCCACTGACATTGGCACGGGATCTGATACAATCCTTGCTCAGATTGCTGCCGAAACCCTTGGTGTTCCAACTGAAGATATCATTGTTTATGCCGCAGATACAGATTTTACTCCCTTTGATACAGGTGCTTATGCTAGCTGCACTACGTACATCACCGGCGGTGCTGTCTATAAAGCAGCAGCAGAAGTACGCCGCCAAATTCTCGAACATGCTGCCACCATGTTGGGAGTAGATAACCCCTCATCCCTTATATTGCGTGATCGTAAAGTATTCAGTCCCAAAGGAAAATCAGTTACCCTTGCCGAAATCGCATTGGACAGCTTGCACTGGCACAGTCAACATCAAATTATCGCTTCAGCTTCATTTACAAGCCTTGTAAGTCCCCCGCCAACTGCAGCTCAATTCGTTGAAGTCGTTGTAGATACGGAGACAGGAGAGATTAAAGCCGAAAACTTGTTAATGATTGTTGATTGTGGCAGAGTGATTAACCCAATTACAGCTTCTGGACAAGTTGAAGGAGGCATGCTCCAAGCTCTCGGTTTCGCCCAATGCGAAGATTTATATTTCGATGAAAATGGGCGCATCCTTAATGCCAAACTGGGACCCTATCATATTTTTAAATCGAACGAAATTCCGGAAATGAAGGTAATGTTCGTTCAGACTGATGAACCTACGGGACCCTATGGTGCGAAATCCATCTCAGAGATCGCCATTGATGGAGTTGCTCCAGCTTTGGTTAACGCTATTCATCACGCAACCGGGGTATGGATAAGAAATTTACCGCTCACTCCAGAGCGGGTTTGGAGGGCTTTACGTGCTGCTTCAAAACTTTAATAATTTCATTCATTGGTAAAGGTTTTGAAAACAGAAAACCTTGTGCATAATCACAATTCATTCGGCGAAGGAGTTGTAACTGTTCTTCAGTTTCAACTCCTTCTGCCAAAACACGCAGATTCAAGCTGTGTCCCAATTGGACTATGGCATTAAAAAACGCAAAATCATCTTTTATTTCTTTTCCTTCTTCAGCTTTTTCTTCTTCAGCTTTTTCTTCATCCGATTTGTTTCCATTTGATGATTTCACGGCATTCCATATAAACATACGATCATTTTTAAGCCCATTCACCGGCAGCCAATGCAAGTATTGTAACGACGAATAACCTGTTCCAAAGTCATCAATCCATATTTGTATTCCTAAAGACCTCAATTTTTTCAATCGTGCGGCAGCGCGTTGAATGTCATCCATCACCACACTTTCCGTTACTTCAATATGGATGTTTCCTGCTGGAATATTATGTCTTTTTATTTGATATACAACATTTGAAATAAAATCATCGCGTTGAAATTGTAACGCTGAAATATTAATAGCTATGACAATATCATGATAACCCTGTTCAATCAGCAATTGGCTATATTTACACGCCTCCCCAAACACCCACATGCCTATAGGCACAATGAGTCCAGTATCTTCTGCAACTGGTATAAATTCTGATGGAAGAACAAAACCTAACTCTGGTGAATTCCAACGGAGTAAGGCTTCTAATGCAAAAATTTCATTGCTGCTTACAGTAACAAGTGGTTGGAATACCAAAGAAAACTCTTTACGTTCAACGGCCCTTCGCAGATGGTTCTCCATTTCCATCTTTTTTATAACTGATTCCCCCATTTTAGGCGAATACCTCTTAAAATCATCCCGGCCGCCCTTTTTTGCCCATTGCAACGCATAATCAGCATATTTAAGTAAAGTTGCTCCGTCTTTTCCATCATCTGGATAAACACTTACACCAACACTGACACTAAGCATTATCTCGTTTTTCCCGATGATAAATGGTTCTCGAAACCTTTCAATCACACTTTGCGCGATGCTTAATATGACAGGCAAATCATATATTTCTTTTAGAATAATTGCAAAATTATCCGCACTAATTCTGGCAACAGACTCAATATCATCAACAAACTCTTGCAATCTGGCAGCACTTAACAATAATACTCCATCCCCAATGCCATGCCCAAACATCTCATTAACTCGACTGAAACGATCAATATCTAATAATAGTACCCCCAAATAAGTACCATTCTTTTCCGCTTCACTGACGCATTGCTGAAGTGTATCTATAAAAGTATATAAGTTGGGCAAGCCTGTTAAGCCATCATGCTGAGTCTGGTATAACAAACGCAATCGTAAACTATAGCGTTCTAAAGCTAATCCTGCTAAGTGTATTGCTAACTCAATTAGATTTAAATCATTTGCAAAGCCATTTTCACTTGCCTTAAAACACACCGATAATAAACCTAACAGTTCTCCTTCACTTGATTTTATAGGCAAGCACCAAATTGACCTCTCTTGATTTTTTAGATATTTGCACACTCGGCAAATTTCAAAGATGGATTCATCGAGCCGCTGACTAACTGCTGGGACCATAAAAGAATTATTCTCATCCAAAAATTTTTGACATAAATTGTCGGATTGCTTAGTAAAACAGCTTTCCATTCCATAAACACTTCCTTGAATATCTACCCAGCGTACTAGACGTAAATCGTTTGTTGAAGTGTTGTAATGACCCTCATTGAATAGGTATATTCTTCCTACACAATGCTCACGCTGTTTTTCAATAAGTTCACCAATTCTCTTGAGTATGATTTCTAGCGGTTCATCGCGAGCGATCATCTCTAAGACTTGATGTCTATCTCGTTCAAGGATTTCAAGTTTCTTTTGAGTTGTTATGATTTTAACCGTAGCTAGAATATTTACTTTATTCTCAAAACAATCTAAAAGACTAGCTCTTGATTGAATCCATTCCCAAGAACCGCTTTTTGATAATACGCGGTATTCAATAATCCCATCCTCACCTTCAAGCAATGCTTGCCAGTATTCCTTCACTCTATTAACATCCTCATGATGCACATTGCTGATAAAATCGGGGTTGAATAACTCTTCTACTGAATACCCGAGTATTTCTCCGCTATTAATATAGCGAGTTTCAAGGTTAGCAACAGACTTTTGTTTTTCATCTATTGTGCACTCAATGATATATACTATATGAGGAAAATGTTCCGCAAGGCTTCTAAAAAATTTTTCTTCTTCCTTTAACCTCTTTATGTACTCGCCAATACGAATTTGAGCTTCTATTCGCGCAACAAGTTCTTTGCCTTTAAATGGTTTAGCAATATAATCTGCTGCTCCCAACTGTAACGCCTTCATTACATCATTTACATCTTCTACGCTGCTAACCATAATTACTCTTACTTCTTCAGTGGGGTATTGTGCTTTAAAACGAGATAAAAATGCAAATCCATCTTCTTGAGGCATTAAAATATCGAGTAAAATTACATCTGGCAATCCTTGTTGTTCAATAACTTGCCATCCTTCGGATGGACTTGCTGCAGTTATAGTCTCAATTGAGCAATCACGAAGGAGATCTTCGATATATTGTAAATAGCTTTTATCATCATCAATTACAAGAAGGCGTGCGTTCTTCATAATATATGGTAATTATAACTCAACTTTTTTAAAAGAT
>DAOUFY010000082.1:0-16749 GCA_034429745.1 Anaerolineales bacterium | reverse complement strand
CAAAGAAAACCCAACTTATAAATTTTTCAATAAGAAAAATAAAAAATGCTGCTAAATAAAAAACCAAAGCCCATCTGCGTGCCTTCTTTTGCCCCCTCCATAAGCTTGCCCCTACCCAGAAGGAAACGCTTCCTAACAAAAGACCAAAAATAACGAGGTAAAAAAGGAGAAAAATGCTATTTTCGCTGATTTCAAGCAATACTTGTCTTTGCTGCCATGTTTGATAGATGCGCGAAAAACAGAATAAAGTGTATATAAAAAATAGCAAGCAAAGAACAACAAGCTGAAAAGGACGATGTTTACCAAGTAGGGGCATTCTCACGAAAGCGAGTATTGCCCCTGATGATGCCCATTAAGCAAATACCATTTCCCTCCCTGAGGGATAAAAAGTAAATGATATACTGTTTCACTTTCTGTCATCACCAGCAAATGGCGTCCCTCTTCATCTTGCCATTGACGTCCTGTAGCACCAACGCGATAAATGCGACCGCGCCAAGCGAAGCTAAGCGGTGTAACTTCTCCTTGAGAATTAAAATTAGCCGTTACATGAATTGGATCCATACTACTACATCTGCCTTCTATGGTGCAACAATTATACCTGAAAAATCAAATTTAGGGTGAAATTTTACTCCTTTTTTATTCCATGATAAAATGAAAAAAGAAAAGGCATTATGACAAACCCAAAAGTTCAAGAAAAACTTCAAGCCATCTTAGATGCGTTGCCGACAAAACCTGGCTGCTACATAATGAAAGACGAAAACGGTAAGGTAATATACGTCGGTAAAGCGATTAATTTGCGTAATCGCGTGCGCTCTTATTTTCATGCTAGTGCCCAAGACAATGTTAAAACCCGCCACTTAGTTCAACGCATTGCTCAACTCGAATGGATTGTAGTCGCTTCAGAACTAGAAGCATTGATACTAGAGATGAACCTCATCAAACAGTATCGCCCTGCTTACAATGTGCTGCTGAAAGACGATAAGAGATATCCATATATTAAGGTACATTGGCAAGATGACTTCCCTAAGGTTACCGTTACTCGCCAAATTCTGCAAGATGGAGCGCGATATTTTGGACCATACACCAGTGTTTGGGCTGTTCATCAGACTTTAGATGTACTAAGGAAACTTTTCCCTTACCTTACCTGCGATCGAGTCATTACCGGCAAAGACAGTAGAGCCTGCTTGTTTTTCGATATAAAACTTTGCTGTGCTCCTTGCATTGGAAAAGTCAATAAAGAAGAATATCGTCAAATGATTGATGATTTATGCAATTTCCTCCAAGGGCGTACCGAACCTATTCTAGCACGGCTTCAAGAAGAAATGCAAGCAGCAGCTGAAAAATTAAATTTTGAAAAGGCTGCCGTCATACGCGATCAAATCCGTTCTATACAAATGGTTGTCGAAAAACAAAAGGTGGTCTCAAGCGATTACATTGACTCAGATGTCATTGCAATGGCTCGTTCTGACGATGAGGCTTGTGTCCAAGTATTCTTTATTAGAGGCGGTAAACTCATCGGACGAGAATATTTTTTGCTCAAAGGGACAGAAGATATACCGGAAGAACAAGTATTGAGTGCCTTTCTCAAACAATTTTATTATCAATCCGCCAGCGTTCCTCAACAAGTGCTTTTACCTCACGACATAGAAGAAGCACAGATTATTAAGCGCTGGCTCACAACAAAACGCTGTGGTCAAAATAATTCTTGTGCACCCGTTGAAGTCTTCATCCCGCGGGAAGGTAATCAGCAGGAACTCATTCAAATGGCGATTGAAAATGCTGCCGAAACCTTAACAATGTTGAAAAAACAATGGGAAAACGATCGGCATCAACAAACCATCGCCTTAGCAGAACTGCAACAAGCCTTGTCATTGGATTCTCCACCTTTGCGGATTGAATGTTACGATATTTCCAACACACAGGGCACTTATTCGGTCGGCAGCATGGTTGTCTTTGAACAAGGTGTACCTAATAAAAAGCTTTATCGCCGTTTCAACATCCGCAGCGTGAACGGTATAGATGATTTTGCTAGTATAGAGGAGGTGCTTCTACGGCGTTTCAAACGCTGGCAAGATGCCCACACCAATGATGAAGAAAGCCTGTCCCCCGATTTATCCCAAGAACCATCCCACCAAAACCGAAAAAATGATCAGAAAAATCAACCCGATCCGGCATTTACCCACTTGCCCGACTTGCTCATAGTAGATGGCGGGAAAGGACAATTGCAAAGAGCAGTTGCCGTTCTTGAAAAATATCAACTGCACCATAAAGTACCTGTCATAGGCTTGGCAAAAAAACATGAGGAAATATTCACGCCAACATCTCCACAACCCATTACATTAGATCGCCATTCACCAGGGCTGCATTTGATTCAACGCATAAGGGATGAAGCACACCGCTTTGCAATAACTAGCCACCGCAAACGAAGACAAAAAGCATCCTACACCTCTATACTCGAGAGCATCGAAGGTATAGGTCCTAGCCGAAGACGGCAATTGTTGAAACACTTTGGGTCTATTGAAAACATCCGCCATGCTAGCATCGAAGAAATAGCCAATCTGTCAGGTTTTAACCAAAAACTTGCTCAAGAAATAAAATCAGCTTTGGGGGAAACTTAAAAAGGACAATAAAATTAAGGTATAATTACCTTGTTTCTCAATGGTTGCATTGAATTCCATCTAAAACCAAGAAAAGATCATTAGGTGAAATTCGCAAAAGAAAAACGAGGAAGCTTTTATGCCAGTACGAAAACCCACGCCACAAGAAATTTATGACCGAGTACTGCAAGCCATAGCTGAAGGCCGTTGGCAAACTGCCCAGCGTCTTTTAGAAGCGCTTTATCACATTGCTCCCAACTATGAAGATACTGCCGAACTTCGTAAATTTGTCAATGCAACCATTAAAGCAGCTCAAAAAAAAACCTCATCGCAGACAACCGCGTCTTCTGCTGTCAAACCTGAGCAGCCTGCAGCTCAAAGTAAACCCAAAGGTTCACCTGTACAATCGAAATCAGTAATTCAACCTGCCCCTACCAAAGCCTCAACCAGAGAACAGCCAACATCTGAAGCTGCTTTTAAGTCCAAAGATGCTTCAACCAAATCATCTCTGCCAAAAGGAACAGGAACAGAACCTTTTTCCCCAAACGAAGCTTTATCCGAAAAACCTCTCTCTCAACCTGCTTTGTCTGAAGAATCAGCTGAAAAACCATCAGCGTCTTTGCCAGAAACCAAAGAAGGTGATTCAATTGAGGAAAAAACTTCACGTTACGAGAGCGTTCAAGCAGGAATTTCCAAAGATCAGATCTCATCTTTCACATTGTCAGCGCAAACAGCTTCAATGCTAAATGTGGGAGAAGATAACTTTCCTGCCGACGATGACGAAAACATCAATCAGCCTCTACCCGAACCGAGCGATTTTGGAACCATACAAAAACAACCATTTCAATTCACTCGAAATGTTTGGATTGCACTTATTATATTCCTTTGTGTTTTAGTTGGCGGATTAATATTTCTTGGAGAAAGATTTGCTCCATCTAAACCACTTACCATGCTAGAAAAGATGCAAACCCTTTCTCCACCGACTGAAACCCCAACTCAAACCCCTTCACAAACGCCTAGCTTTACACCGCCGCCACCAACAGCAACCACCACTGAGGCTCTCACAGCTACTGCTTCATCCATTCCCATGAGTGATACTCCACCGCCTTCTCCTACACTTGGTATAGGTTCTACCTATATATCTCCTTTAGACGGAATGACTATGGTTTATGTGCCGGCAGGAGAATTTCTTATGGGACCAAACAAGAAAAAGGTTTATTTAGACGCCTTCTGGATCGATCAAACCGAAGTAACGAATGCCATGTATATAAAATGCATTGAAGCGGAAGCCTGTTCTCCTCCCGCGCGCGACCGTTACAAACGCCCCGATTTAGCCAACCACCCTGTCATTTGGGTTAATTGGTTCCAAGCAAAAGGGTACTGTCAATGGGCTGGAAAACGGTTGCCCACAGAAGCGGAATGGGAAAAAGCCGCCCGCGGTACTGACGGACGCACGTTTCCCTGGGGCAATGATCCTCCTAAAAATAATTTAGCAAATATTTGCGATCAAAGCTGTCCAACAAACTGGAGTCAAAAAGCCACTGAAGAAGGACTAACTACAACCGTAGCAGTCGGCAGTTACCCATTAGGCGCCTCGCCTTACAACGTCTATGATATGGCAGGCAATGTTTGGGAATGGGTTGCTGATTGGTACGATGAGACAACCTATTACTCTCCACCAGAATTTAATCCCCAAGGACCAAAAGTCGGCAAAAAACGTGTGGTTCGCGGCGGTTCTTGGACGGATCTTGAAGCTTACATTAGAGTGTTTCATCGGGATGATATGGTGCCGCAATACACTTTATATAACATAGGTTTTCGCTGCGCAAAATCGCCATAATTTTTACTACTAGTGGTATAAAAGAAAGGAGAGCAACATTCTTCTTATGGGTAAACAGAAAAAATATTCTCCAACAGCATCTGAAAAACGACGAATTCGCCGGCAGCAAATTCTATTTGCTTCCCTCGCAGTTGTAATGATTTTAGCTATGGTAGTATCCTTAATAAAATTTTAAACCAACTACAAGAAATTAAATGAGCACAGGAGGTAGATCATGTCTGGACATTCAAAATGGTCAACGATCAAGCGTAAAAAAGGTGTAGCAGACGCCAGGCGAGGTCAATTGTTCACCCGCTTGGCGCGCGAAATTAGTATTGCTGTACGAGAAGGAGGCAGCGATATCGAATCTAACTTCCGTCTAAGGCTGGCTGTCGAAAAAGCCCGTGCCAACAATATGCCTAAAGAAAATATTGACCGGGCTATTAAACGCGGTAGCGGCGGAGATAAAGAAGCCATGAATTATGAAGAGATCATGTATGAAGGTTACGCCCCCAATGGTGTTGCTTTGATGATCTCTGTCGTTACAGACAATCGAAATCGAACGGTGGCAGAAATTCGGCACATACTCAGCCGTCATGGAGGAAGCTTAGGAGAAAGTGGATCAGTGGCTTGGCAATTCAAGCATTGTGCTTACTTCTCGCTTCCGGCACAAGGTATTGACCCTGACGCAGTTTTCGAATTAGCAGTGGATGCCGGCGCAGAGGATGTAAAATTTGACGATAATGTGATTGAAATTATCGCTCCTGTTGATGCCTTCAAGCAGATAAGCGATGCCCTGCATAAAGCTAAACTTCACCCTGATGAAGCTGGTCTGAAGATGCTTCCTATCAATGAAATAGAGCTCAACAAAGAAGATAGTTTTCAGGTTATGAAGGTGATTGAAGCCCTTGAAGAACTTGATGATGTTCAAGAAGTGTTCTCCAACCTTAACATCAGCGAAGAGGTAATGGCTGAATTAGCTGCAGCATAATCATTCTATGAATATTACCGTAATGGGGGTTGATCCCGGGATTGCTAGAACGGGGTTTGGAGTCATCACAGAAGATGAACAAGGCAACATAAAGGCAATTGATTTTGGTGTCATTAGTACGGATCAAAATCTCTCCGATGATCAGCGGTTGTTGCACATACACAATGCTCTCCAGCGCATTATTGAAATATATCAACCAACAAGTGCAGCAATTGAAAAATTATTTTTCCAGAAAAATGTCCGCACTGCCTTTTCAGTCTGCCAAAGCCGCGGAGTTGCCTTGTTGACCTTTGCAAAAGCCGCCATCCCCATAGCGGAATATACTCCATTAGAAATTAAACAAGCCATTACTTCCTATGGCAAGGCAGAAAAACGCCAAATGCAGCTTATGGTTCAAACCTTGCTTAACCTAAATACCTTACCCAAACCTGATGATGCTGCTGATGCCTTAGCAGTTGCAATTTGCCATTTGCAGTCTCTCAAAGTTCAATCTCTGCTTTCAACGAAATGACAAAATGGCTTTCATAACATCAAGGTTACGGCACGCGTATGATTACTACAATAAAGGGCGTATTATCATCCATCCATGAAGACAGCATCACCATCGAAATCGGCTTAATTGGTGTGCAAGTCTTTGTTCCTACTCCCTTGCGTCTGCGGCTTAAAGTTGGGGATAGTCTATCCCTTTTTACTTCTCTGATTGTGCGCGAAGATTCTCTGACACTCTTTGGGTTTGAAACCCCCGCAGAAAGAGATACATTTAACAATTTATTGTTGGTTAATGGAATTGGACCCCGTCTTGCTCTTAATATTCTCTCCAATCTTACGCCCGAAACTATTCATCGGGCAGTATTTCAGGAACAAGCTGAATTGCTCAGCCGCATACCAGGTGTAGGCAAAAAAACAGCCCAAAAAATCATTCTCTTTCTTCATGATAAGATTAAACCCGACTTCGATACTGCCATCAAACATACCGCTGCAAGTGATATAAACATGGAGGTGATGAATGCCTTAGTGGCATTGGGTTACAGTCTGGTTGAATCGCAAAAAGCGATCCAATCAATTCCACCAGACACACCGCTTGAAGTGGAAACCCGCTTGCGTTTGGCATTACAATCTATGTAACTATTTATGGTTATAATTGTTATTAATATTATTCACTAATAAAGCAAACAAACCATCATGCATTAACTATAAGGAGGAGCTTTGTTCACGAATAAAACCATTGCATTTATTGGATCTGGAGCGATGGGAGAAGCAATGATCAGTGGATTGTTGCGAAATGGCATAACCAAACCAGAAGGAATCATTGCTTCAGATATGCTGCAAGACAGAATTAACTTTCTCAAACAAAAATATGGAATAAAAGGAACAACGAGCAACAAATCGGCAGTGGAAAATGCAGATGTTGTTGTTCTAGCTGTTAAGCCACAGCGTTTCTCTTCGGTTGAAAAGGAAATCCATGGGCTTATTCCATCCGAAGCATTGGTGATTTCCATCATTGCCGGCTTAACAATGGAAAAAATCATTAGAGGTTTAAACCACCCTCGAGTTGTCCGCTCTATGCCTAATACACCAGCACAAATTGGTGAAGGCATAACCGTTTGGACAGCTGCCGAATCTGTTTCTGAAGAGCAGCGAGAAATGACCCGCCAAATTCTGCGTGCCTTCGGAGATGAAGTTTACATCGAAGAAGAAAGCTATATGGACGCAGCCACTGCTTTATCTGGTACCGGACCAGCCTATGTCTTTCTTTTCATGGAAGCAATGGTTGATGCCGGCGTTCACCTTGGATTTTCACGTAAAACTGCTGAGCAGTTGGTTGTTCAAACCGTTCGCGGGGCAGCTGATTATTATTATAATTATATGAAAAATGGAACCCCTGTTCACTTAGCCCATTTGCGCAATCAAGTTACTTCCCCAGGCGGAACTTCTGCAGCTGCATTATATTACTTAGAAAAAGACGGTTTTCGCACAGCCATTTCACGCGCAATCTGGGCTGCGTATGAACGTTCAGTAGAGTTAGGTCAAGGTAAAAATGTCCGTCATCCTGAAAGCAGATAAAGAATAATTCTGGTGTATGACGATAAAATGAACCGACTTAAAGACTCTGCTTCTCCCTATCTGCTTCAACATGCCAATAACCCAGTTGATTGGTATCCATGGGGCGAGGAAGCATTTCAGAAAGCTCAAACCGAAGATAAACCCATTTTCCTTAGCATTGGATATGCAGCCTGCCATTGGTGTCACGTTATGGCTCGCGAATCTTTTGAAGACGAAACTACGGCTAAAGTTATGAACGAGCATTTCGTGAACATCAAAGTAGATCGCGAAGAATTGCCCCACATTGATCAAGCTTACATGAATGCTGTCATTGCTATGACAGGTCATGGCGGATGGCCACTTAGTGTATTTTTAACCCCGCAAAAAGTACCTTTTTATGGTGGTACTTACTTCCCTGCCCGTTCTCAATACGGATTGCCAGCCTTCTTAGATATTTTACAGGCTGTAGCCAATGCATGGAAAACAGAGCGCAATAAAATTATCGAAGGCAGTGAAACCCTTTTACAGCAATTAAACACCTCACTGAGAAAACACCCCCAAAAAAGCTCAGTAAATCTATCCTATGATTATCTCAAGCACTCTCTTTCTTTAATTGAACAATCCTATGATTGGCAGCACGGAGGGTGGGGCAATGCACCTAAATTTCCTCAACCAATGACACTTTCGTTTCTTGCGAAAATGGCTACTCGAGGTGAGGACCATGCACAGACCATGCTTAACCACACACTGCTATCCATGGCTCAAGGAGGAATGTACGATATTCTAGGAGGTGGGTTTTCTCGTTATAGTACAGACACCTGTTGGTGCGTCCCACATTTTGAAAAAATGCTTTACGATAATGCCTTGCTTGCTCAAGCATATCTTCACGGCTATCTACTTACCAGGAATGAATTCTTTCGGAATATATGCGAGAAGACATTAACCTTTATTCAACGCGAAATGTCCAATGACGATGGCGGTTTTTTCAGTAGCCTTGACGCGGATACCGAACATGAAGAAGGTAAATATTACCTCTGGACTAAGCAACAGCTTGAAAGCACCCTTTCACGAGAAGAGTTCAATATTTTTTCTAGCCTATATGAACTCCCGGAGCAAGGACATTTTGAAGGTAAATATATCATTAGGCGCCGCGGCGAGATTACCACCTATGATCAACTAAGTCCTGAACAATCCGCACAACTAGAATCTATCAATGCAAAACTGTACAGTGAAAGAGAAAAAAGAGTCAAGCCGCAGGCTGATAAAAAAGTGATTACTTCTTGGAATGCTTTATCACTTTGGACATTTTCTGAAGCGGGCAGATATCTCGATAACCCCCTTTACATAACGATTGCGGAAAAGAATGCAGATTTTCTTCTAAACAATCTTATGAAAGATGGTCAGCTCTTTCATGCATGGTATGAAGGTACTGCAAGTCAGTTCGGTTACCTTGAAGATTATGCTGCACTTGTAATTGCATTACTCTCTCTGTACCAATCAACAAATGAAGTAAAATGGTTTTCAATTGCCCGGCAACTCCTTGATAAATTAATCGCACAATTTCAGGATCCCAATGGAGGATTTTTCGATATTGACCCACGCGATAATGACTTACCCTTCGAAACCCCTATTACCTGGCAAGATAACGCCACACCAAGTGCTAACGCACTCACTGCCTTCGCTTTGCTGCAAATGGACGCCTTTACAGGAGAAGAACGCTATAATCAGCTTGCCTTGAATCAGATTTCTTCAATAATTGAAGAAGCCGTAAAACAACCCTTATATTACGGATTTTGGCTGCAAAATGCCTCTGTGGCAGATATCCCTCTTGTACAAATTGCTGTTCTAGGCGATCCAGAACACCCCAATACGATAAAAATGCGGAAAACGGTCTGGGAAAAATTTCGCCCAAACGTTGTCTATGCAGAATCGCCCTACCCTCCTCCCCGAGAAGCTCCTGCTATTCTGCAGGAACGCCCTTTGCGTAGTAAATTGCCTACTGCGTATGTTTGTGAATTTTTCTATTGCCGATATCCAACCAACAAGCCGGAGGAATTGGCTTCATTAATAAATAAGAAGAGCTTGTAAACGGATTACAAGCTCTTCTTATTTTCAGCGGTCCCGACGGGACTCGAACCCGCGATCTTGGCCTTGACAGGGCCACATGTTAGACCAACTACACCACGGGACCATTCATTTCCGCTGAGAGCATTATTTTAGCATATTTCTAACATCCCGTCAAGAGAACATTTTGCTATTATTATACTTCTTTAGGTGCTAATCTATCCTCCATTTTCTTAAACACCCTAGTTGAAAACCAACGGATGATCAATACACTCCAAGCCAGTATGACAAGGAATTCCGTTGCATAAATATAACGATAGGTTGGAATATCAAAAAATCCCGCTAACAGCACTTGAACAGCGTGTGCTGCTATCAAGGCAATGCTGCTCCAAGCTGCTTCTCCACCAACTAGTACACAACAAAGTATTGTCCCTAAATAAAGGAAAAGAAAGCTGCCCGGCGTTTTCAATCTTGATAAAATGTTCATCGCATAACCAAACTGCTTTAACCCAATGGATAGATATTCTTTCCAATGTCTGGATAGCAAAATAATGGAGACTCTCTGCATGAATGCCGTTGTAGTCGCCATTGTCGCTTCTTTCCCCAATACTTCTTGAGCTGATGTTGGTCCAATTGCCATACGAAATTTGTGATTAGCGATTCGATAACGCAACCTTAGCATTTCCACATCAGAATATTTATCCTGTGGGTAAAGGGATTTTTCTTCTTCGGCTTCCAAAGCCTTCTTCTCCAGTACTTTTTCCAAAAATTTACGGCTCATTTCATCCGGCATGGCTTGCAAATCCGTTGGTTGCGCAACTTCAACCGCAAAAGCCACAATTTGCAGAGCAAAAGTTGGCGTAGGCTGAAAGCTCCCAGCAAGCACATAATCAGCTAAAGAAGGTGCACTGATGATCAAGCCCATAACCAACAAAGAGATAAGAACTGCTGCCCAAGTTGATCTCCAATTTTTAATTAACCCATATAGCCCTGCTATTCCTAAAAACACCAGGCAAAATATACCAGAAGGTCGAGTTAAGTAAATGCATGCACAACCAACCCCCATGAAAAGAAGAAATAACCAATGCTTTTTCCAAAAATAACCAAAAAAAGCAGCTAAGATCAAAAACAACCACGCAGCAGCTAAAGCTTCTGTAAGAAGATGACCGAAAAAATCTGTATAAAATGCAGCATCATACAAGGCGAGAAATAATACAACTGGCAAGGGAGACTTTAATAATCCCATCATCGCAAACGCAGCCAGCAAACTTGCACCTAGTACGAACAACTTTTGATATTGAACCACCCCGAGCAGAGGGTTATTCGTCGGTTTTACCGGCTTATTCCACGGAATACCTGCTAAATATTTTTGAGCATCATTTCCAGCGATCCATTGCACAAAAAGCGGATACATTGGTGGACGAGGATTCATTCTACCCCAATCGTAGCTTAAATAACCTGCACTGTCATTGCTCCGATATAATATATCCCAATGATAGTCAAACCCTAATGGCGTTGTGATTAATGCAAAGCGCGTGAGCAAGAAATAACTCACTGCTAAAGCCATTAAAAACGGTATGGTGTATCGCGCTTTCCATTGCCCTTTATAATACACTGATAACAGGAAAGCTGTACCGATCATAATTATCACAACCCAAACCCACAACCATAACCTTGCTTCATGGTACAAAGGTTCTCTTACAAATCGTTCAGCTTGAGTTGCACTGGCAATCAACCAATGAGGTAAAACTTCTTGCAATCCTATCAAACAAATGACCATGCAGCTTGTCAGATAAGCCATAAAAACCAAAAAGGCAGCTGTATTGGTTCTTAAGAAGACTTCTTTCAGCAACTTTGCAGAAACTAAGTAATAATATCCTATGAGAAGGATCACAGAAGCGAGAACCAACCATTCCCATATGAACAATGAAGTTAATCTATTTGCACCAATAACTGCATTAAGCAATGAAGAATAATTGTCACCAAGAGATGAAAATAGACGAAGCCAAGCACGACATATAGATAAAACAAAAGAAGAAAGTAATAGTATTATTAGGATTACAGCAGCATTCAATAGATGTTCGTTCAACCATGTAATGGACCGCAAAAAAGAATTTGGCGACCTGTATGTAATCCAGAGGCAAATTAAACCAATCAAAATCACTATTACATATAGAATTACACTCGCTTTAAATGAAAATGTTAAAAATTTTCCTTCACGATAAGCATTTCCGCCATAGAACGCTAAGGCAAATAATGACGCTAGAATCAGTGCCATTAAAAGTAATCTGACTGCCCTAAGATTATGATTGGAGGCGCTCATATAACCTTTCTCTAAAACGAGCATTTACTTCACGCAAGGCACTTTCAGCATCAATATCATACTGACAGGCAATGTTTACAGCATTAAACAACAATTCTCCCATTGCCTGCTGCTTTACTTGTTTATTCTCATCCTTGCTTAACAATATTTCAAGTTCATTGACTATCTTATCTCTCAGCTGTTCCATTATAAGATAATCAACTCCAACACGATTGGCTCTCTCCTGATATTCTTGTGCCTGAACCAATGCCGGCAAGGATTTCGGTAAGCCATCTAACAGACGTTTGGGTTTGTTCGCCTCTTCATTGTTCTCATGATCATTGCGGGCTTTTCGTTCCTCAGCTTTTAACCGTTCCCAATTCTTCAGTACTCCATCTACACCATCCAACTCCAGACTGCCAAATACATGCGGATGGCGGCGAACAATTTTTTGATGTACCCCTCGAAAAACATCTGTCATCCGAAATTCTCCCATCTCATAAGCTATTTGGGCATGAAGGATTATTTGCAGCAATAAATCTCCCAATTCCTCACACAAAGAGCGAATATCCTGAGCATCTAATGCTTCTAAGACTTCATAAGTTTCACTCAGCAAGTGCGATCTTAAGGATTGATGAGTTTGTTTGCGATCCCATGGGCAGCCATCCGGGGCACGCAGATGTGCCACCACGTCTTGAAAAGCTTCACAAGAGGATTCACGGTCTGGTGGAGCGATATATAGGATATCGTGAGTATGATAGGTTTCTTTCTCTAGCTGATCTAAAGAAATCTCTTGCTTCAGTAGATCTCCATCTAAGTTTTCCGATTCACGGAGAGTGAAAAGATGCAAGATTTTAAGCTGGGGAGGATATACGGTTAAGAGTATTGATTTTATCTTTTCGGCATATTCATTGGATGAAATTTCTGTGATGAATAACGGCACTGTTGGAGGGAATGGCGGATGATAGTAATGCACCAATTCCTTTGCCTCAATGACAATATAAAAAGGGGGCAGAGGTACACCTAAACCCTGTTCAACAACTCTCATTACTTTGCTCATGATTTTAATACACTTGCTCTATTTATACCAAATATTCGTTTAAGTACTTAAAACCAAAAGAGCGCAAGGATACTCATTCAAGGCACTTGCTCCTTTGCGCTCTGCTTAAAACGTCATAAAACGTTTAGGTTGCAAAAATTAATAAAAATGGTTACTAACAGGTTTGTTAACCTACGAATACCTTGCGTAAAACGAAAAAAAGAACTAACGCTTGGTGTAGGTAGGGGCTTTTCTAGCGCGTTTCAATCCTGGTTTTTTGCGTTCCTTCTCTCTTGGATCGCGCGTCAGCAACCCGGCTTTCCGTAAAATTGGACGATAATCCGGATTCATTAAGCATAAAGCACGAGCTAACCCCAATTTGACTGCATCAGTTTGACCCGTAACCCCTCCACCATTAACAACAACGGTTACATCATATTTCGACATTTCCTCTCCGGAAACCTTATAGGGAGCTAAGATATCATCTAAATCTCCCATTCGAGTGAAATAGTCATTTAAGGGTTTTTGATTAACAATAAATTTACCTGTGCCTCGAGTAACTCTCACTCGCGCTACCGCTTCTTTTCTTCTGCCAACACCTTCGTAATACTGCTCTGCCATACTTCCTTACTCCTTAATCATTGATTGGTCGGGGTTGTTGTGCTTGATGAGGATGTTCACTGCCTGCATATATCTTCATTTTTTTCATTAATCGCCGACCAAAGCGATTATGTGGCAACATTCCCCAAACTGCACGCTGCAGTACTCGTTCGGGATGCTTTTTAAGCATGTCTTCCAACGTAGTCTCTCTAAACCCTCCCGGGTACCCGCTATGGCGGTAATACATTTTCTCTTCCATTTTGCTGCCAGTTACTTGGATTTTATCGGCGTTGATCACAACCACCGCATCACCACAGGGAACTCCTGGGGTAAAAGTCGGTTTTATTTTCCCCAACAAATGTACAGCAATTCTCGTTGCTAAGCGCCCTAAATTTTGACCTTGGGCATCAATAAGAATCCATTCTTGATTGCTAAGATCTGACTTTTTGGGATAATACGTTTTCTGCACAGTTATCCTCTCCGTTTCAAATAATTTATCAAAAATTTCACATTTTACTTTATTGCATTACTGCAATCAATATGATAAGGCTGATAGCCTATTTCCTCCAAACATAACCCGCAAGGCGGAACTATCCATTGAACGCGGGGTTTTGCAATTTGGCAATTTACCTCTTTTCGCAGATATGGATAATTGTATTTATCCTTACGTTGCAGTCCTCTCCCCAAATATAATTTAATTGCTTCAGGCATAACTTTTTCAGTACCAATGGCTAGAAGCAATCCCATCATGTGACGCACCATGTGCAATAAAAAAGAGTTTGCCACAATTGTCCAAACAACCACATCACCTTCTTGATGCCAGCTTGACTCATAGACCTCTCTAACAGTTGTACCATCCTGTTTATAAGGCAAACCAAAAGCAGCATAATCATAACAACCAACAAACTGTTGGGCCGCCTTTTGCATCAAACCCACATCAAAAAGGCTTTCTACTCGCAAGGCATATCGTTCCCTCAACGGGTGCCTTTCACGACTGTAGAAAAACCGATATTGATACTTTCGCCACCGCGCATGGTAACGAGGGTGGAAAATGGGCGAAACCTCTTCAGCTGAATGGCAGGCAACGTCTTGCGGTAATTGAGCATTTAGCGCACTCACCAACTTTTGGGTTGAATGTCCCCATGCTAAATCAAAAGCAACAACTTGCCCGCGGGCATGAACACCTGCATCGGTGCGTCCTGCAGCCAATACAGATTTGCCCTTCCAACCCAACGTTCTTAATGCTTGTTCCAAAACACCTTGTACAGTACGTTTTGGATCAGGAAGACGCTGAAAACCTGCAAATTGCGTCCCATCATACGAAAGTATAACTTTGTAACGTGCAAAGTTCATTGCTGTTAGCTCTTGTTAAGCTATCAGCTATTAATGTAGTAGAAAGAATTATCCTTCTACCAATTCCATCAGCACCATCTTTGCAGCATCCCCTTGACGAACACCTAATTTGATGATGCGTGTATAACCACCTTTGCGTTCACTATATCGCGGAGCTATATCATCAAAAAGCTTCTTTACAATATCCGCTCTACCCAACCGAGCAGAAGCCAAGCGGCGTGCATGCACCTTCTGAGCCGGCTCTGCATTTTGACTGCGTTTCGCTAAGGTAATCAGTCTTTCTGCTTGACTTCTCACTACTTTTGCCTTTGCTTCTGTGGTTTGAATGCGTTCATGATCAAATAATTGATTCACTAATATTCGCCTCAATGCTTTTGCCTGATCCGTCGGGCGGTTAAATTTCTTTCCGGCTACTCTATGTCGCATGGTACATTACTCCTTAACTTATTGGGTTATTAGCTCATTATCAAAGCTGTAAAAGTCAACCCCTTTTTCTAATCAATGGACTCCTCTTCATCCAAAAATTCTTCATCGTCATCATCTTTGAGAAAGCCTTTTTCTTTCATCTTTTGGCGAAGTTCTTCCAAGCTCTTTTCACCAAAATTTCTAATTGACATCACCGCTTCCTCGCCTTTTTCCAACAATTCAAGCACTTCTCCAACCGTAGTAATGCCTGTTCGCTTTAACGAATTGAAAACTCTTACCGAAAGGTCTAGTGTCTCAATCGGGGTCTCCATCATTTCACTGGAAAGCCGTTGAGTATCAGCGCTTTCCTCGTAGGTTATCGCTAGGGTTTCTTCAGAGACCCCAGCAATATATCTTAGCTGATCTATAAGTATGCGCGCACTTTCACTCAAAGCTTTTTCAGGTCGGATAGTACCGTCGGTCCAAATTTCAAGCGTAAGTTTATCATAATTTGTGCTTTGTCCAACCAACACAGGACCAACTTCCCAATTTACTCTTCGTACAGGGTTAAATATGGCATCAATCGGTAATTCACCAATAGGCAATTGCCCGCTGCGCTCCTCAACTGGGGAATAACCGCGTCCCCTTTCGACTGTCATTTCTATTTCCAATTCTGTTTTATCATCATCCACTGTAAAAAGATATAAATCAGGGTTGACGATCTCTACTTCCGGTGGATATTGAATATCGGCGGCGGTGATCACTCCACTTCCTCGTACACTGATTTGAAGCCGAGCAGAATTTACGTCATGCAAAATCAAACGCAATTGTTTGATTTGCAGCATTACTCTTAGAACATCTTCACGAACACCAGGGATATCCGTAAATTCGTGGGGTATATCCATAATCCGCATGGAAGTAACCGCTGCACCCTCTAAGGAGGATAATAAAATTCTGCGAAGAGAATTCCCCAGTGTATCTCCGTAGCCGCGTTCTAACGGACTTATGACAAATTTGCCATAATTTCGTGCTTCTGCTTCCCGCTCAATCCTCGGTGTTACCATGGTAGTTATACCAATCGTCACGATTCACCTCGCTTACACAACATAATCTTTATAATAACTTTGCTCGAAGCAGAAAAATTAGCGTGAATAGTACTCCACGATCAACTGCTCTTCCAAATTCCCATCAATTTCAGATCTTTCAGGCAGCCTTAATACTTTCGCTGACAATGTATTTAAATCGCGTTGCAACCATAAAGGTACATCTTGCTTTATATAGGAAGGCAATTGTTTAAAGTAATCTCGCCCGCGCGAACCCTCTCTTACCTGAATATTGTCTCCAACTTTAACTAATAAAGATGGTACAGTCGTTCTTCTGCCATTAACTAAAAAATGACCATGATTAACTAGTTGCCTTGCCTGAGCTCGACTTTGGGCGAATCCGAGACGGTATATTACATTATCTAAGCGCGATTCCAACACTTGAAGCAAATTTAAACCGGTAAGCCCTCGTCTCTTAAGAGATTCAACATAA
>DAOUFY010000081.1:0-3008 GCA_034429745.1 Anaerolineales bacterium | reverse complement strand
TCCAAACCAATTCTTCGTTTAATAAAAAAACACCCTCTTTTCCAAATAAATTGTGGAAGAGGAAATACACTACTCTTCTCATGAGATTTGCCGCATTTTATTGCCTCTGCGGCATTTGTCAGGGCTTCTTTAGTTTTTTATACAAAATAATCAAGTGAGGGTCATTAATAACTGCCATGCAGCTTACTCTATAAATATTAGTGTACTAAAATTTGGGATAAAAACAATTTTGTCCGTTCTTCTTTTGGTGATGTGAAGATTTCCTCAGGTGTACCGCTTTCGATAATTGTACCTTTATCAAAAAAATACATTCTATCGGCAACAGCTTTTGCAAAACCCATCTCATGGGTAACGACGAGCATGGTCATTCCGCTTTGCGCTAACTCAACCATCACATCAAGAACTTCCTTGATCATTTCAGGATCTAATGCAGATGTCGGTTCATCAAAGAGCATAATTTTCGGCTGCATGGCTAATGCTCTAGCAATTGCTACTCGCTGCTGCTGTCCGCCCGAAAGTTGAGCAGGATATTTATGGGCTTGCTCTGGAATACCCACCCTTTCTAAAAGAGGATAAGCTATCTTTTCTGCTTCTTCTTTTGAAAGCTTTCTCACCTTCATTGGGGCAAGAGTAATATTTTCAAGCACAGTTAAGTGAGGGAAAAGATTAAATAGCTGGAAAACCATACCTGTTTCCATGCGTATCTTCTCGATATTGCGCACATTCTTATTAAGTTCAATTCCATCAACAATAATCGTACCCTTGTCGTGTTCCTCTAACCGATTGATAGTGCGAATAAAGGTTGACTTACCAGAACCGGATGGACCAAAAATCACAATGACTTCACCGCGATAAACATCCATGTTTATTCCTTGCAGGGCATGAAAATTGCCAAACCATTTATGCACATCCCGGCATTGAATAATCACATCACCTGTTTTACCATTAGATGGTTGCAAATCCATAAGCACTCCTCATTGAACGGTTGACTTATGTGATATTATAACACCTATTTTTATTTAAAGGTATCAAAAACCCATAATTTTTTTAAGAGATTGATTCTCTATGTCCACCGAAGACAATAATAGGTATTTTCTTTCTAACAAGGCATTTCAGATTTCTTTTCCATTATTAATCTAACCATCAATATTATTAAATGTTATAATCCATATGATAACGGATAATAAAAGAAAACACCTATCAACTTCTATCAATTTTTGGCCAGGAATGACTATGGACAAGACAAAATTTTATATTGCACTTTGCTTATTTGTATTGGCTGTACTTGCCCCCATCTTCGTCTTTATTACCGCAGGAGGAATCACTATCTTCCAAGTAGTAGCCGATAAAAACTATTCCAATCTTTTACCAAACATCGGCACGACGTTGCTTGTTGCAAGCGGCCTGTTTCTTCTTTTTGCTGCTGCGGCGATTTTTGTTTTATTTCAGATAAAAGATATTTCAAAATTAGCAGCCAGCCTTCCTTTCATTTTTAGTACTATTTATTCGACATCTGTCGCAGACGCAATACCAGATCTTGCCCCCTTTGTTACAAGAGTAGATGACACAGCTGCCGTAAGTTTTGGGGCAATTTTTTCTTTTCTGTTAGCATTAAGAAGAAATAAAAATACCCCAAAATGGATCCTTTTCCCTTTGCTTCTTGCGGCAATCTATACCTTTTTTGGAGGCATTTTCCCAAGCAACATTGACGAACTCATCGTCCAAGTGTTGGCTTTTCTTGCCTACTATTATGGAATATCTCACCCTCAAAAAGAAATCAAACCATTGCCAACACCCGATCAAGAAGAAGAATAAAAAAATTGATCTTCTCTTTGTTTAAGCGAATTTCCCTTTGCTGTCCTACTGCTTATTCATTGTGTTGTAGCGCGCCTTTAAAGCATTAATTATCATATTCTGCCATAGTGGCAATACACGGTTATAGGCATAGTTATGAGTGGATGATGTCCAAAAGATTACCCGCTCTTGCTGGCAGCTAACTAAGGCAGCGTGGTGATCTGTACTGGTTGAACTAGTACTTAAGACCACCTTTGACGTACTTCCAGGCAACAATCTCAATTCATCTCCATAGTCATAAGGCCAGGGCCATAGACCTCCACTGCATGCAGAAGCATACCACTCTGACCAATATTGACTCATTGAAGAAACCCTTAGCCCTTCATTAGGGTTATGAAGGATTGGGTTTTCAGGGGCTTGGGGCCAAAGAACTAAAAAATCTTCATTCAAGGGCATTGTACAATCCGTTCGAACAATGCTTATATCTCTTTCTAGCTCCACGCCGCACATTGTCAGCAAGTTAGAAATTTGCCCTAAATTTATTGAATCAATATTCCAATGCTCCATAATCAAGGAACTGCCATTGTTCACATTGTCTATAAGTGCGGGTATAAATTCACCTTGAATCGCTGTCCGCGCTTCACTAGCCGATATGATCAAATCCCACGGCTTTCCTCCCATGCCCATTGATTTAAGATCCATTAAAAATCTGCCGGATGCATCCTTATCATCCACCGTTGGTTTCAAACCTAAAGCTTTCAATGCATTTAGGATGATTCGATTGGTATCCCATTGGCCAGCCATGTCCTCATAGAGCAAAATAGTTGCCTTCTTCTTCCATTCATCGAAAGAAGTTGCCGATGAATCCTCCTGCACTTGAGGTGTTGGCGTTGGCGCAGAAGCATTGGCTGATTGATTTTCTTGTTGTTGAGCAGAATTCTGTTCAGCCTGCTGTGTGGCTTCTTGGGCAGCTTGAAGTGCTTCCATCGTTGCTTGCTGGGCTTGGGTTGTTCCTTGAACAGCTAACATAAAGGCTGAGGTTGCTTGGGCGTTTTGAGCTGCATTTTCCTCTTCAGCTCTCTGCTGGTTTTTTTGTTGATCCATCGCTCCAATGGTAAGCTGAACAGCCATTGCGGATTGTGTCTCAACAAGTGCTTGGTTTGAAGTGCCAAATTCTGCCAAGCACCCTATTAACAACACATATAATAAACCTA
>DAOUFY010000080.1:0-5613 GCA_034429745.1 Anaerolineales bacterium | reverse complement strand
GAAGAATTGGGCTATAATAGAAGGGGGAGTCTGAAGAAGCCCATTTTGAACTAGAAGCCAGTTGTGAATAAATTCTTCAAGAAGTTCTGGCTCAGATGATTTGGGTTCTTGGATTATACGTGTTTCTTGGGTTTTTTGTCTTGTCAATGATAAAGTTAGGCTAAACATTAATGGATAGGTGATGATTTGCCCAAACCGTACCATCCCAAGATAATGGCTGTCAAGAATTGGGTATCGTAAAGCAAGTAAGTTGAAAAGAAGATTAATCGCAAAAAAAATGCTGCCAGTTTGCCAAAAGATGGGTTTACGATTAATGACCAAAAGAAAAGCAATAAGGCAGGTAATAAGCGTGTATAGTGCCCATAAAGGGCTGAGTAGCGAGGCGTTGAAAAAAAGATCTGAATTTCTTTCACTCCAACCGATAAGAGTGGTGAAAAAGAATATAGTGGTAATAATTCCACCTATGATGAAAAGTGAATTTCCTCTCAAAGTGGCGTTAGGTGAAGACCAAAGCCAGAGAATAATCCATAGACTTAGAGCGGTAACAGCTCGATCTAAAGGAGGTAAAATATCTTCTGGTTTGGAAAATACATTGTTTGCTGCACCGCTAATAAGGGCTAAAATGATTTGCAGGGAAAGCAGCAAAGAGAACCCCACGATAAATCTTTTTACAATATGAGGAGCACTATTAGAAGATTGAATAATGACGTATTGCAAACACCACGCCATTGTAAAAGCTAAGATAAGATGATAAGCCAAATTGCCCGGTGATGTGGTTAATAGGGTATGGAGTTGATAGATAAAATCATTCATCAGAACTATGCCTTACGAAGAGAGCTAAAAAATTAAAGGGAATTCAATTATTGGTAAACGAACGGTTGCAAGTTGAATGCCAATGGTCTTTTGTGAGAAAGAGATGGATGCTTGTCCAGAATTTTACCAGAATTTATTAATTTTTTCCTACGTAAATAGGTTTTTGTAGTAAAATGTAAAAAACATATAGAAACAACATAAAGGAGCCGTATGAGAACACCTTGTGTAGCTGGTAATTGGAAGATGAATAAAACTGTAGCTGAAGCGCGGACATTGGTTACTGATTTAGTTACGGGATTGCAAGCCATTCATCACGTTGAAAAAGTACTGTGTCCTCCCTTTACAGCTTTAATGGCAGTTGCAGAAATGCTTGAAGGGACAGATATTTATGTAGGAGCACAGGATTTGTTTTGGGAAGTCAGCGGAGCATATACTGGCGAAATTTCTCCGTTGATGGTTAAGGAATTTTGTTCCTACGTAATCATAGGACATTCAGAACGGAGAGCATACTTCGGAGAGACAGATGAAACTGTGAATCGCAAAGTCAAAGCTGCTTTAACTCATCAACTCATCCCTATTGTTTGTGTTGGGGAAACTCTTGAGGAAAATGAAGCCGGCAAGACAGAAGCGGTTGTCCAGCGACAGCTTATAGAGGGCTTGAAGGATGTTGTGATAAAAAGCGCTGCTGAATTAATCATCGCTTACGAGCCTGTATGGGCAATTGGAACCGGCAAAGCTGCAAGCGGTGAATTAGCGAATACGATTATTAGGGACTCAGTCCGCGCGACATTAGCAAAGTTATTTGGAGAGGTCGCAAGTCAAGAGATTAGAATATTATACGGAGGGTCGGTAACCTCTAAAAACGCAGCAGAATTTTTCTCACAATCCGATATTGATGGTGCTTTGGTAGGAGGAGCTAGCTTAAAAGCAGAGGAATTTTGCTTAATCACCCAAGCGGCTGAAAAATAAGCACATTTGTTTGAAATAATGGTTGACGAATAGATAATCCTTGTGGTATGATTGTGGCTTAGTTTAGGAAGGATGAGTCGTTAGAGTCATCTTTGTTGATAGTGTGTAATTACATCATTAGGAGGGAATGCCCATCAGTACAGAAACGTATCGAGTAAATAATCAAATACGTGCGAAGCAAGTTCGCTTAATTGGCTCAGATGGTTCAAATATTGGTGTGGTAACTTTAGGCGAAGCCCTGCGGATTGCAAATGAAGAGGGCTATGATCTTGTAGAAGTAGCACCTAATGCAGATCCGCCGGTATGCCGAGTAATGAATTATGGAAAGTTTCTTTATGAGCACGAGAAAAAGGAACGAGAAGCACGTAAAGCGCAAACGAAGATAGAGGTTAAAGAAATTCGTTTGAGACCAAAAACCAATCCGCATCACCGTTTCTTCAAGGTTAGGGATGCGCGGCGTTGGCTAGAAGCAGGAATGAAAGTTAAAGTGCGCATTCGTTTTAGAGGACGAGAGATTACTTACCCTGAAATTGCCTTAGAAGATTTGCGATTGGTTGCGGAAGAATTAAAGGATGTCGCCGTAATTGAGCAGGAACCAAGCCCTGAAGGGAGGAGCTTGCTGATGGTTTTAGCACCGGCGAGAGTGAAAGGCAAAAAGTCCTCATCAAAGACAGAAGTAAGCAAAGAACCTGCAGCTCAAGAGCCGAGTGAAGTTAAAGAAGAAGCAGAGGAATAAATATTTAGAATAAAAATTCAAAGGAGTGATTGGAGTGGCTCGAAAGGTTAAGACAACGAAGTACAAAATAAAGACACATAAAGCAACTTCAAAAAGATTTCGCCTGACAGGGTCGGGCAAATTGATGCGCACGAAAATTGGGAAAAGCCACTTAAGAAGGCATACCCCAAAACGCACGAAACGTCTTTTTATGGAAATGATACCTGTTGAAGGCGAAAAAATTATCAAACGGGTTAAACGCCTAGCGCCTTATTTAGGCAAGGAATAACGGTTAAAAATTTATTAGTGCAACTGTTGAATGTTTGCAACTGGTAGGCATATACCGACGTTCAGTGGTTTGCAGGAGGTGATTTAATTATGGCTCGTGTAAAAACCGGACCGCATCGTCATTTACGACATAAAAAAGTGTTGAAGTTTACAAAAGGACAATTTGGGACAAGACATAGGCTTTTTCGCAGGGCGAATGAAGCTATGCTCAAAAGTCTGTGGTATGCTTTCCGAGATCGCCGTACTCGGAAAAGAGATTTGCGGCAATTATGGATCGCACGCATCAATGCCGCAGCTCGCTTGAACGGCACGAAATATAGCGCACTGATTCATGCTATGAAAAATAAAGGCATGATGATCAACCGAAAAATGTTAGCAGATATTGCAGTCCGCGATCCACGTACATTTGCAGAAATTGTCCTCAAAGCTCAAGAAAAATAAAAAAACGAGTACTCTTTAGCATTACATATAAATTCTACCTCACGAAGAATTACACTTTGTGAGGTAGAATTTTTAAGGCAATCAACTTGAATTAACAGAGGTAAGGTAATTTGTGATAACTTCAATCCACAACTCTAAAATACAGCTTGTTAGAGAGTTATTATCCAAATCACGCAGCCGTTATGAGCACATGAAGCTGGTTTGTGAAGGAGTGAGGCTGGTTGAGGAAGCTTTGCATTCAAGCCAAGATTTTGTTTTTGTGTTGGTAGCTGAGGAAATGCTTACTTCGCGTGGAAAGTGCTTAATTGAGGAATTAATAGCAAAAAGAGTACCTTTAGAATTCGTAAAGGCTGATGTAATGGAAAGAATTAGTAATACTGAAACCTCACAAGGTATAATGGCTGTATTGAAAAGAAGAGCTCTTCCGTTGCCTAAAATTCCATCCATGATATTTGTGCCTGCTGAAATAAGCGATCCGGGGAATATGGGAACGATGCTGCGCACAGGGTGGGCAGCTGGAGTAGAATTGGTTTTGATCCCTCCCTCCACAGTAGATGTATTTTCACCTAAGGTGATGCGCGCCGCCATGGGAGCTCATTTTTATTTGGCAATTCACTTAGCTGGCTGGGAAGAGATACGAGAAATATTAAAAGGTATTCCATGCTATGTGGCTGAAGCAGAAGCCGAATTACTATATGATCAAGTTGACTATCGGCAACAATTTGCTTTGATTATTGGAAGTGAAGCAAGGGGAGCTGGAAAGGAAGCTCAAGAGCTGGCTACACAGCGTATCTCTATTCCTATGGCAAAAGATTGTGAGTCATTAAACGCTGCCGTAGCGGCAGGAATAATCCTCTTTGAAGCCGTACGGCAGCGTAGATCTTCAATAATAAGAAGCTAATCTGTTAGATGATTGTTGTATGGATTTGTTCGTGCATATACAGTGGCAGATAGTATAGTCCCCCGGCATTTTTACCGCTGGAGCCTGAACCTTTCCATCCACCAAAGGGCTGGTAGCCGGGCCATGCGCCGGTGGTTGCGCCTTGAGGACGATTGGCATAAGTAACCCCGGCTTCAATATTATCAAAGAACCATTCTATTTCGTTTTCTGCTCCATAGAAGCCGGCTGTTAACCCATAGTGAATATCGTTGCTAAGACGCATTGCTTCATCAAGGCTGCTGACTTTGTTGACCATTGTAATCGGTAGGAACATTTCGTATTTCCATAAGCGGTGCTGGAAGGGAACATTGATAGAAATAGTGGGTTCGCAGTAGTATCCCTTATCAAAAAGGCCGCCGCTTTTCACTTTTCCGCCGGTTAAAAATTGTCCCGATTGATTAAGTTCTTCAGTAAATTCCTTAAAATCTGCATAAGCTTTACTGTTGATTACTGGTCCAAGATATACATTTCTTTCGGTCGGATCACCGACGATGAGCTGTTCGGTTTTTTCTTTAAGCAGAGCCAACAGTTTATCGTACACCGGTTCCTCTACATAAACGCGTGAAGCAGCAGAGCATTTCTGGCCTTGCAAGCCAAAGGCTGAACGCATAATGCCAAGTGCCGCGCGTTCGAGATCGGCATGGCGCGAGACGATAACTGGATTCTTGCCACCAAGCTCAAGAATAATAGGACGGACGTAAATGCCCTGAGCAAAATCGCGGTACATTTTCATACCTACATCATAGGAGCCGGTGAAGGTTACTCCCGCAATTTCTGGGCTTTCTACTAGTGCTTGGCCAACGGTTCCGCCTGGGCCGGTAACAAAATTGACGACACCATCTGGCAGCCCTGCATCATGAAAACAATCAATAAGCAGGCGAACCACCCAAGGGGTGTCAGAAGCCGGCTTTACTACTACGGTATTGCCTGCAACAAGAGCTGCTCCCATTGGTCCTCCAGTAAGTGCAAATGGGAAATTGAAAGGACTTATGACGAGCCAAACACCATATGGTCTCAACATAGAGATGTTTTTGGCTTCATAACCAACCAGAGGATCCTTTCCCATTTGGACGATAAAACCATTGTTTTTCTCCATTTGGTCGCAATTGTAATAGATCAGATCAATGGCTTCTTGGATATCACCTAGAGCTTCTAGGCGGTTTTTACCTACTTCTAGCGATAAGGCAGGTGCTAGTTCAAAGATTCGTTCTTCAATAAGCCCGGCAACTTTGCGCAAGAGTTCAACCCGTTTTTGCCAAGGAGTTCGGCTCCAAGATGGAAAAGCTTTATGAGCAGCTTGAACAGCTTGGCGAGCATGCTCCTGATTTCCTTTTTGCATGATAGCCAAAACCCAATCTGTATTTACAGGAGAGCGATCTTCAATTTTCTCACTTGCAGAAACATCTTTGCCGTTGATGAGCATTGCATATTCTTTTCCTAAGTTGGA
>DAOUFY010000079.1:0-66646 GCA_034429745.1 Anaerolineales bacterium | reverse complement strand
GACATTGATGTATTTTATGGGAACAGTGATGAAATGGCAATTGGAGCTGCTTTAGCTGCTGAGCAAGCTGGGTTAGTGATCAACAAAGACTTCTTTGCGGTAGGCATTGATGGCAATCAGCCGACGCTTGACTTGCTGAAGCAAGGCAAATTCAGTGCCACGTTGGGAGTTGACCCCTATCGCATGGGTGTTACAGTAATTGACACTATGGCGAAGGTGCTCAAAGGCGAGAAGACCCCTGAGGTATTACTGACGCCTTCAGTGGTTGTAACACCTGAGAACCTTGAGGACTACCTAGCTGGCAAGCTGTGGACAGAACCTCAGCCAGGCTTCCCAGAGCTGGATAACGATAAGCCTACAGTTCCTGAAGGTTAATGATAAACATCTTCCTCTAAGGAAGGCAAAGAAGAATAGGAGGTCTCACTTTATGATGAAGTGGGACCTCTTTTTTTGGAATTTAATTTACCTGCAGAAAAAACGAGTAAAATTAAATAAAGGCGTATATAAGTGAATTTCTTAGTTACCCCAACAGCTAATGGTATGTAATGAATAAACAAAGGAGAGTATTATGGATGAACAGAAACCGGCTTTTATTTCGATGGCAGGACCGCGTGCAAGTGGAGCGGCGCCCGAAATAGGTGTGGGTATGCTGGGTTATGCCTTTATGGGTAAAGCCCATACCAATGCCTTTAAAAAGATTCCGTATATGATGTATCCACCCCCTGCAATTCCTAAACTCATTGCTATTGCTGGACGAAATAAGGAAGCAGTTGAAGAGGCAGCAAAACGTTATGGGTACGAAGAGTATTATACTGATTGGCAAAAAATAATAGAAAACGAAAGGATTCAGCTTTTTGATAACGGGGGAGCAAATGACGTTCATGCTGAGCCTTGTATTGCCGCTGCCGAAGCTGGTAAGCATATCTTGTGTGAGAAACCTCTTGCCCGTACCGCTGAAGAAGCCAAGAAGATGCTTGATGCGGTAAAGAAAGCAAAAGTGAAAAATATGGTAGCTTTCAATTATCGGTTTGTGCCAGCGGTGCGTCAAGCGTATGAGTTGATCAAGAGTGGCGCCTTAGGAAAAATTTACCATTATCGCGCGGTATATTTGCAAGAATGGATTATGCCGCATTACAACATGCCAAAGATATGGCGATTGGATAAAAAAATAGCTGGAAGTGGTGCCATTGGGGATATTGGATCACATATTATTGATTTAGGACGCTTTCTAATTGGGGAAATTAACAGTGTTAGTGCCATGACCAAGACTTTTGTACCTGAACGACCTTTGTTGGATGGTTCAGGAATAGGCAAGGTGGATGTGGATGACAGTTTTGTTGCCTGTGTGGAGTTTGAAAATGGTGCTGTAGGTACTTTGGAAACGTCGCGTTTTGCAGCTGGACGTAAAAATTATTTAGTATTTGAGATCAACGGTGAGAAAGGAAGCATACGTTTTAATCTGGAACGCTTGAATGAACTTGAGGTGTTCTGGGTAGGGGAGGATCCAAAAGCAACTCAGGGGTTTCATGATGTATTGATTAGCGAGGGTTATCATCCTTGGTTACAAAATTGGTGGCCCCAAGGGCACATTATAGGCTGGGAACATAGCTTTGTGCACGAAATCACACATCTGTTGGATTGCATTGTCAATAATAAAGATGTGGCACCTTATGGAGCTACTTTTGAGGATGGATATCGTGCTGCCGTGGTATGCGATGCGATCATTCAATCTGCTGAATCCAAAAAACAGGTTGATCTAAAATATTAGTTGAAGTAAAATAGCAGGCAAGAAACTCTCATCCCGAAGGCGGCTGACTCGAATACATGCCCATTGTTTCGACAATCAGCCGCCGGAGGCTGAAAATAAAGAAACGTAAGTGGAAACAGCTTGCTTTTGCTGTAAGACTATTGGGTTGACAATGATAACCACAACAATTGTTGGGAAAGTCTCTAGAAGGAATTCCTGCAATGCTTGTAGCGTTGCTGAAGAAGCGATTATATGTGGTATTATGTTTGGGGTTTTTTTATCTTTCAAGCATGGGTTAAGGAGCTTTACATAATATTATATAGCTTTACTATTTTGCTTGTTTCGATCATTTTATTTATCATCTGGGGTCATGCAACACTAAAACCCTTAGCGAAAGCAGACATTGAACGGATGATGAAAAAAGGCAAAGGTTAAATCTAAATCATTTCAACAAGGAGACAGAAGTACATCTTTTATGTTCACCATTACAATAGATACAGAAAAATGCGCGGCATGTGAAGAGTGTGTCAGCGCATGCCCAATTGAAGGTTTTGAAATGCAGGAACTTAACGGAAGGAAAGTTGCTGTTTATACGCTTTCAGGTGATGATTGCATTGGATGCTTGGCTTGCGAATCAGCATGTGAAGAGGGTGCAATTACCGTAACTGAAAGCTAGAGGATTGACGAAACTACCCTATTATGGCTGAATTTGAAGCTGTTATTGGTTTAGAAACTCATATTCAGCTTAACACAGAATCAAAAATCTTTTGTTCGTGTAAAGCCGATTCATGGTTGGATGCCCCAAACACCAATATTTGTCCGGTTTGTTGCGGATTACCGGGTGTATTGCCCGTACTCAACAAAACGGTCGTAGAGAAGGCTGTATTACTAGCGCAGGCAATGCATGCGGCAATACAGCCTATCTCTTTCTTTGACCGCAAGAATTATTTTTACCCCGATTTGCCAAAAGGATATCAGATTTCGCAGTTTGATCAACCAATCGCCTTAGGTGGTTATTTGGATGTTCCTATGCCGATGGGATACGTGCGGCGAGTCAACATCCATAAACTGCATATTGAAGAAGATGCCGGTAAAACAAAGCTTGAGGGAGGACGGCGTTTGATTGATTTCAATCGCTGCGGAGTTCCTTTGGTTGAAATGGTTACAGAGCCGGATTTGCGTTCTGCGGAAGAGGCGATGCAGTACTTAACTCGCTTGCGCCAACTGGTGCGCTGGCTGGGTATCTCGGAAGGGGATATGGAAAAAGCACATCTGCGCTGCGATGCCAACGTTTCAATTCGCCCGAAGGGGGCGACTTTTCTGAACCCCAAAACAGAGATTAAAAATGTTAATTCTTTGGCGGCTGTGCGAGATGCCATTCAAACGGAAATTGAACGTCAAATCCGCACTGTTGAAGCCGGGCAGACTGTGGAGGCGTGGACGTTAATGTGGGACGAAGATGCCCAAGTTCTGCGCAAAATGCGCTCTAAAGAAACAGAAGCGGATTACCGGTATTTTAAAGAGCCAGATTTATTGCCCGTGGTTATACCTGAGGAATGGAAAGCAAGCATATTGGTGGGTTTTCCTGAGCTGCCTTTGGAGCGGAAAGAAAGGTTTATGCGCGAATATAACTTGCCGGAAGGGGATGCTGAACTGCTTACTTCCGAACGCAACTTGTCTGAGTATTATGAAGCAGCCGTCAAGGCTTATCAAGGAGAACCGAAACGAGTAGCTAATTGGATTGTGAATGATGTGCTGCGAATTATCAACGAGAAACCACAGCCAATTACAGCTAATCAGCTTAAACTTACTCCCGTCTTTTTAGCTCAGATTATACGGTTAGTAGATGAGAAAGCAATCAACACGTCCACAGGCAAGTCATTGCTCCTCAAAGTAGAGGAAAGCGGCAAGTCTCCTCAGGACTTGGTGCAGCAAGAAGGCTTAACCAAACTCAGTGATAGTGATGCGCTTGAAGAACTATGCCGGCAGGTGTTGACAGATAACCCCAACGAGGTAGCATCTTATAAAAAAGGCAAGGTTACACTTATTGGCTGGTTTGTCGGTCAGGTAATGCAGCGGACACGCGGCAAAGCAGACCCGCAAGTTACACGCTCAATTTTGGAAAAATTGCTCAACTCCTAACCTTACGATTGCTATATTTACCCCAACGTTTCAGCAAAATCGAGCTCAAATACACCTAGAAAAATAAAGCCTGCATTTATGGTCATTCAGTTGCTGTCAACAAAAGCGAAAGGATGATCACAATGCCATCCTTCTAGGGCAGTATGATCATTCAGAGGATGAAGTCAGAATTGGCATTATTTTTGATAGAACAGCTTACCAAGTGAGCAGATTCAAGAATATTTCGCCTTTGCCAAGTGACTTGCCAATTTGAATGTAGGATGTCTCACCTTGAAGCAGGCGGCAGGTTGCTTGCCAGAGTCTTTTGCTATTGATTAATTTGCTGTAGAACCATGGTGAAAAAAGGTTAAATAAGGTTAAGTATGCTTTTGCGCGTTGAATGTTGGGCAAAAGCTCTTGCTGAACAAGCTGTTGATAAAGCGAGAGGGGGTGTCTTGCTTCATCGGTTAGAAAGTTGATTGCTGTTTGGGCGCCAAGCTGAGCACTGCGGATTGCGTAGTAGATCCCCTCTCCGCTGAGTGGATCGGTTAAGCCGGCTGCATCGCCCACAAGCAGGGCACGATCACAAAAAAGGCGGGCGTTCTTGCCCAGAACGGGAATGCGGTGGCCGCGCTGAAGCAGGATGTTGTATCCTTTCATTTGCTGTTTCCAGTAGTTGGTAAAACGCTGAAAGTAGGCTTGCACCTCAGAGGAATTTTGCTGCGGACCTCCAACGCCGATGGAAAGATGATCCGCTTTTGGGAAGACCCAAGCATAACCATAGCGAATGCTGCCGAGATCCAGGTGCACTTTATGAAGCCATTCATCCATGCTGTGGGAGGAAACTTCTACCTCACTTTCAATGCTGATGCCAATGAAAGGATTTTGATTGAGCTTTAGGGACTTGGCAGTGATGCCATTAACGCCATCTGCTCCGATAACAAGTTTTGCAGAAAAAGTGTGCTGCTTTGTCTGAACGGTCATAAGCTGCTCAGATTGAGCGACCTGAAGGACTTTTTGTCCATCTCTAAAGGTACAGCCGGCTTGGATTGCTTCCTCGACTAAAAAGGCATCAAACTCACTGCGGTTAACCATGTATGCCAATGGCCGATCAGAGCTTTTTGTTGCTTGATGGGCGAGATTGTAAGTAAGCAAAACATGGTGAATGTGATCTTTACTCAATTTGGAAATATCGAAAGACAGCAATTTGGCGGTTCTATGCGTTACTCCTCCACCGCAGGCTTTATATCGCGGCAGATGTTCTTTTTCAAGCATCAGAGTTTTGGCTCCACTTTTTGCGAGGTGGAAGGCTGCGGTTGCGCCGGCGACACCAGCCCCGATTACAATCACATCCCACTTTTCGCTGTTCATTGGTGTTTCCTTATCTTTGAAGAATAACTTCGCCCTGCAAAGTCTCCTCAAAGAAGATTTCAATGGGGTTCAGGTCGTCGGTGAGGATGATATCATTGCGTGGGGCTTGGGCAAGCTGCAGATCATCTTGGGGTAACATGGAAGCAAAAAAGAGAATATTTTGTGCGGAGGGGTTTTTTTCCCCATACACGTATAATACCCGCGTGTCTGCAAAGACGCTGGAAATAGTGGCAGCCATGGCATGATAGGCTTTAGCTTGGGGACCTTGAATGATCCCAATGTAATTTACAATGAGCTTTCCATCAGGTTTGAGGATTTGCCTGACCCGATCAAAAAACTCCCGAGTTGTAAGCTGAGGGGGAACGCTGAGCGCATTATAAGCATCAACAATCACAATATCATAAGACGAAGGTGCAGCAAGCTCAACAAATGCTCTTCCATCTTGGATGATAGTCTTGCCGTTGATTTTGCCAAAAAATTCGTCGGAGGTAGAAGCAACAAAAGGGTCAATTTCTACTTCGGTAACACTTGCACCGCGCCGTTCGAGAACATGAGCGTGAGAATGGCCAGCTGCGCCGATCACTAGAACGTTTTTGTTTTTTACATCTTGAATTTTTTCAAAAATAATTCTTGAATAATCCAATGCCGGTTCGCCGGAGGTTGTGTCAATCATAGATTGGCAAATAGGACCGAGGAAGAATTCTAAGAATGGTTTGTCATAATACACGCGAATGGTTTGAAAGTCACCTTCGCGCTGGGCAAGCAGCTGCATATCAGTTTGCCAGTGAAAGGATGGCTGAGGGACAATAAGTGCAGTTAGCAAAAGCAAGGTGCTTGGCAAGCGCCAGCGAAGATTAAGAAAGTATAGGGCAAATAGAATTAATACAACAGCAAAACTGCGCAAGGATAATGATAGACCAACCCAAGGGATAAAGACATAGGCAGCTAACAGAGCTCCGATGACACTTCCTACCGTGCTGAGGGCATATACGTTACCTACAGTACGTGGAATCTGATCGCTGGTTTGGGAAGTGGAAAATAAGGAAATGGCGAGGGGGGAAGTCATGCTGAATAAAGTGGCGGGGGGAAAAAAAGCGATAAAGGCAGTGAGCATGACTGTCCATATGCCTAAGTTGGCAAGCTGAGCCGGAAGTTCCCAGATAATCCAGCTGATGGCAAGCAGCCAAAGGGCATTAATGAGAAGAATTATTGGCAGATAGCTGGTGATCTTATTTTGTGCTACTCTCCCTCCGATGTAATAACCAACAGAAATGCCTAACAAAGTTACGGCAATGATAATAGCCCAGATTGTCGTAGTATAGCCGAAGATCGAAGCGACAAGCCGCGGTCCGATGATTTCGGTGGCTAGGTTTGCAAAACCAGAGAAAAAGACTAACAAATAAAGAATGGAATAAAGAACTTGATGAGATGATTTGCTGCTATTATGAGTCTCTGATGTCATGCGATAGTCTAACTCCTTTTTAAGTCATGAAAATAATCTATCATTTTCCTAGTCTCAGCATGGAGATAAGGAACCAAACGCCTAAAACGAAGGCAAAAATAAACCCTAACAGGAGCAGCCATTGGACTAAGCTTCCATTGGCGAATAATGGAGTAAGCATAGCCATGCCGATGATAATTGCTGAAATCATAATGCTGATAGACAGACGCGTTACTAACCGATCGGCTTGATTGAGTATGGACTGCAGGTCTTTAATGGTAAGTTGAAAGAGCTCTCCTTTTTCAAAATTGTTGAAGAAATGCAAAAGGGAGCGCGGCAGCTTATCTACAAAATCGCTCCAATCTTTGCTTGTCCGGATGGCTTTTTGGGCAAGATGGCGGTTTGGAATAAGCATTTGCAGTAGCAGTTTGTTGATGTAAGGCTTGGATACAGCAAAAATATCGAAGGTAGGGTCTAGTTTTAAACCAACACCTTCCATAATAGCCATTGTTTTAGCTAGCAACCAGTAATTGCTGGGCAGGTGAATGTGATGGCGATACATGACACTTTGCACCATTTCGAGGACTTCAGCTGCTCGAATATCCTTCAGTGGAAAGCCGGCGTACTGATTTAGAACTCGTTCGATATCTCTGCCTAAAGCACTGCGGTCAACGCTGCGATCAACGCCGCCCATGATGATCAGTTGATCTATGAAAGAATCAATTTCAATTTCAACTGCTGCTGCATAGAGGCGGATGAGATTGAAGCGATCAATGTCATTTAGAAAGCCGACCATACCAAAATCCATTGCTCCGATTACATTGCCTGGCATAACAACGAGATTGCCGGGGTGAGGGTCGGCGTGAAAAAAACCATCTTCAAGAATTTCTTTAATTATAAGGTTGGCTGCATTGAGGGCTAATTGATGGCGATCGAAACCGTGAGCTTCCAAAGATTCGATATCGTCAATTTTAATGCCATGGATTCTCTCAAGAACGACCACTTTATCGGTCGTAAGTTCCCAATAAACTTTAGGGATGTACACATATTTTTCATGGGAGAAATTTTTTCTGAACCTATCAGCGTTATGAGCTTCGCGGCGATAATTAAGCTCATTGCGCAGCGTGAAGGCAAATTCATCGGCTATTCCAATAAGATCGGCAGTTTTGCCGAATATGGTAGGTTGAAAGCGCTCAGCCAAATCGGCTAAAATATCTAAGTCTCGTTCAATGATTTTGGTGATGTGAGGACGCTGCACTTTGACAACAACTTGCTCACCGTTTGGCAATAGTGCGCCATGTACTTGGGCAAGAGACGCTGCAGCAAGCGGAGTGGTTTCGATGTGGTAAAAAATTTGCTCGGGAGGTTCTCCAAGTTCATCAGTGATCACTTGGGCAATGCTATCCCATGGGACAGGAGGGACGGTATCCTGAAGTTTGATAAGTTCCTTTATAAAAGGTGCGGGCAGCAAATCGGGACGAGTGGAGAGGACCTGTCCTAGTTTGACAAAAGTAGGCCCAAGCTCTTCTAAAGCAAGGCGAAAGTGGATTGCAAGATCTTCGGTTGTGGCTTGGTCCGCTGCGGCAGCTTTGGAACGAAGCAGATTTCGAACAGGGCGCAGCACCTCAGAGCTGATATTTTCAAAAATAAAGCCGAAACCATGCTTAATAAAGACGCGAATGATCTCTTGATAACGCGGAATATTGCGAACAGAACGGAGGGTAGCATTCATGGTTGGTTACCCGAGGAACGCGTGGCAGAAGAGTGAAAATGAGAGGGCGTTAAAGTCTCAGCGTTTTTCTCAACTTGAGATGCAAGAAATTGTTCATCAGGAATGGCATCCCAAGTATAGATGACATATGTTCCGCTGAGTTTATCGTGCAGAGCTTGGCGGCGATCATCAACGAAAATCCAAAGCACACCCAAACCAAAGAAGAAAACGGAAAAGAAAAAAACAATCATGCGCATAAACACGCGCAGAAAATTCAGACGTGAACCATCAATCGCAACCACACGCAAACCCATTATAGATTTACCTACAGTTTGGCCGGTGAGCAGTAAAAAGAGGAAATGATAACCGAAGGAGTAAATCACGAGCCATACAACTAGCCGTTGAGTTGAGAAAAGCTCATCAAGGGCGGCAAGTATGTATGGCATGCTGCGAAGGGAGAAGTTGAGCACTGTTCTAAACTGCATGGTTGTTATCGTTACATTAATGAGCCAAACGAAGATCGTGAAAGTAATTGAAATGGTAGCAACATCAATGAAAAAAGCTATAAGCCGGCTGACGAAATCGGCATAGTAGCCTATTTGGCATTCTGATCCACTGCGCGGTTTACGTGTCATATTTTATTGAAAGGTATTGGGTGAAAATAGGTTGGCGCGGGCGCGCACTTCTTCGGGAGGGGGAGGGATAGCAGAACGCGGTTTTAAATGCAGTATCCGCCGTATATTCCCTTCAATAATCGTGTTTATAGTTATGGCGCGTTCGCGAATTTCTTCGACAATTTCACTTACCAAACTGCTGCTTTGTGATTGAACAAGTTCTTGAATATCTGGATTGGAACTTAGAAAAGAAATAGATTCATCTACAGTGCTTCGGGTGAAGGATTGGACAAGCTGTTGGCTTTTTTCTTCTTCGATTGCACCAAGTTCTTGCCAGCGATCTAGTACTGCTTGACCCCGTGCAGCAAAGTACTCCACATTTCTTATCAAAGGTTTCATCATAGGAGAATGGAAGATGGGTTTGAAAAGTGGTTGAATTAAATGGGAAGTTGCTCTTTCTATACGCTGCAAGCCGTTTAGCGTGCGCTGAAGACGATTCTGCGTCTCAAAGAGCATTCCGATTAGGATTTGTCTTTCGCGGACTTGTGTTTCTGATGATGGTTCAGACAGCGGCAAGGGCTGGTTTTCATCTGCTTGATGGCTTGAGAAAGAAGAATATGAAGAAGAAATTTCATTTTTTTCCCAACGTTTAGTGTGATCGGAGATGGTGTCAAGAGCTGTGATCAGCAGTCCTAACCCTAATCTTGTCCAAGTAGGCAGTGTTGTGTCGACTGTACTCTTATGGTAGGGAAGGGGCTGCAAGAATTTGGAAGAAGAATGATTGTTAGAAGCCGGGAGATTTTTTGTCATATTATTAGTATCCCAAGACAAATTCGCCTAGTTACATTATAATGTATATTAGGGTGAAATGGCAACGGTTTAGCAGGAAGATTATGTCTTGGGTAAGTTGATGGGGCATTATGTTAGAAAATATTCCAGAGCAGGAAATAAAAGCTTTTAATGATTTTATTCAGGTTTTTCATCAGGGGGCACGAATAATGATGGAAAACCAACGCGACGAACTGGGTCTATGTTTATTACGCGAAGGGGAAGTCATTCTCTATAAAACTGTAGGCAAAGAAAGAAAAGCCATAGACAAAATTCGAGCAATAAATTTTATTGAAGAATTATCGGTTTTTAATAATTCCCCGCGTGAATCAACGGTTGAAATAGCATCAAAACAAGCATTGATTTATGCTTTTCCTATCAGCAATATTGCGAAGTTATTCGTGAATCCCAACTGGGGAATGATGTTGTTCAGCCGATTAGCAAGTTATTACAAAGCGACCCAGCAAAGAGTGCAAAATTTGCAAGTGAATCAGGAAAAAATGCAGAGAGGGCTGGTTGAGGTGTTTAGTTTGCTCGTTAGTCTGCAGCGAACTATTCTCGTGGATGCAGCGATGACGAAACGGGAATCGCAGTTTATTATGGCGAGTGCTATTCAAGAAGTGATCTTTCGCTTGATATCAACGCGTTTTCCGGAATATGCGGGCCTTTTGTTTGAAGCCGGTTTTGACCGCTGGGAAGCCCTGCATAAGGAAGGGATTGTTCCGCCTGCATTATTTTATTACTTGAAAAAGGTAGCTCAGGAAGAAGAAAAGCTAAGCAGAAAGACCATGATGTATCCTGATCTTTCGCTAACTCAAGATGAAGGAGCGGATGAGTAAAGCTAAAGGGGGTGGAGGGCGATGAAGTCAATTCCTCTCAATCGGGAAGGCAAATATCCGTTATATATTCAGTTATATGAAATTATTAAGGAGCGAATAAAGCAAGGACAATGGCAGGCTGGAGAAATGCTGCCTTCGGAAACCGAATTGATGGAGCAATATCAGGTAAGCCGCATAACGGTTCGTCAAGTTTTTAATAAATTGGTTCACGAAGGGTTGGTGAATCGCGAGCGAGGGAGAGGTACTTTTATGTCATACCCAACGATAGAATCAAACCTTGTGAGGATTAAGAGTTTTACAGAGGACATGCTGCAGCGGGGATTGACTCCGCAAACGGTGGTTCTTAACGCCGGGGTTGTTTTAGCGACACCCGAGATAGCAGATAAATTACATATAGAGCCTGAAGAGCCTTTAGCACATTTGGAAAGGCTTCGTTTTGCTAATCAGGAGCCGATAAGCATTGAGGAGTCGTATTTAGTAACTCGCTATTGTCCTAATATCCTAAATCAGCATGATTATGCCCATTATTCTTTACGCAAAGCGCTTGAAGAAGAGCATGGCATACGTTTGGTGCGGGCTCAGCAAACTATAAAAGCAGTTGCAGCTTCAAGGCAAATTTCTCAGTTGTTGATGGTGCATCCAAAATCGCCCCTGTTGTTTATTGAACGTGTGTCGTTTTCACAATACAATATACCCATTGAATTTTTATGCGTACATTACCGCGCGGATCGGTATGTATTGTATAATGAATTGCAAGGGTAAATATCATGGATGAGAGAAAGGTATTATTTGATTATGGAAGATAGTTCTCAAAGTTATGCCAAGGTTGTGTGCCTAGGTGAAATACTCATTGATATGTTTCCATCTGAATTGGGTAGAAAGCTAGCCGATGTGCCGGCTTTTATTCCTAAACCTGGGGGAGCACCGGCAAATGTTGCCGTGGCAGTAGCAAAGTTGGGCGTTTCCAGTGCTTTTATCGGTAAGGTGGGAGATGACGCCTTTGGACATTTTCTTATCCAAACGCTTAGGGAGCAAGGAGTGAATACGCGCGGCATGCGGGTGGATAACTATGCGCGCACTACTTTGGCTTTTATTGCTAAACCGGATGAAAACACTGCTGAATTTATCTTTTATCGCAATCCAGGTGCTGATCTTCAATTAGAGGTTAAGGAGTTAGATACAGAACTGCTTACGCATACGCGGGCGTTTCATATGGGGTCTCTTTCGCTGGTGGATGAACCAGCGTTAAGTGCAACGTTGGAAGCTATTCAATATGCGTATGAAAGTGGTGCTTTAATTTCATTTGATGTGAATTACCGCCCAAGCCTGTGGGAATCACCTGATGAGGCATTAAGGCGCATGAGAACGGTTATCCCACGGGCAAATCTACTGAAGGTAAATGAAGTGGAATTACGCTTATTAAGCCGGAGAGAAATCAAAGACGAAACTAATCCTCTGGCGGCTTGTCAAGCTTTGCTGGAAGAAGGACCTGAACTCATTGTAGTTACTTTAGGACCGAAGGGAAGCTATTTTTGCACGCGGTCTGCCCATGGTTTTGTGCCTGCTTTCCGAATAGATGCTGTTGATGCGGTAGGCTGCGGAGATGCATTTATTGCTGGTTTATTGGTGCGTTTGGTGCAATCTTCAAACTGGCGAGATAGATTGACATACGAGACATTGCAAGAAGATTTTAGCTATGCTAATGCCGTTGGGGCGATAACGGCTTTGACGCAAGGGGTGATTCCAGCACTGCCAACAGCAGCTCAAGTGGAGGCATTTTTAGCTAAGCCACCCTTTGGCACCGCGTAAGAACTGCTCGGCAGGCATTGGTTTTTTGCCGGCTGGTTGAACTACATCAAGAACCAAAATACCCTCTGCAGTTGCAATGGCAGGGAGTTTTTCAACAATAAGACGCGATCCAGGCAGAGTGGGGTGTGGGGAGTGTATGCTATGGGCTTTGATTATTTTAAGCAGCTCCCCTTTCCAAAAAGTGTAGGCGGTAGGCCAAGGATTATAAGCGCGTACCTGCCGCTCTAAGACGAGAGCGGGAAGTTGAAAATTAAGCTCACCGTCCGTCTTCTCTATTTTGGGTGCGTACGTTGCTTGGGTGTGATCTTGGGCTTGGGGAGTGATTTCACCATGCAGATAAGCGGGCAAAGTGGCTATGAGCGTTTCTGCTCCTAGCTGGCTTAATTTTTGGCTCAAGGTGAAAGCATCATCATCAGGTGTGATAGGAATAACAGATTGGGCGAGAATATCGCCGGTATCCATGCCTGCATCCATTTTCATAATGGTGATGCCGGTTTGCTCGTCGCCGTTAAGTAGGGCTGCTTGGATAGGCGCTGCGCCGCGCCAGCGCGGCAGCAAAGATGCGTGCACATTGATGCACCCGAATCGAGGGAGATCGAGCACCTCTTGGCGTAGAATTTGGCCGTAGGCAACAACGATAATAAGTTCTGGCGCCCATTCAAGCAGCTGCTGCATAGCAGCTTCTTCTCTTAGTCGTTTGGGTTGGATCAATGGAAGCCCTAATGAAAGGGCAGTAAGTTTGATAGGTGGTGGGGTAAGCTTTTTTCCGCGTCCACTTGGCTTGTCCATCTGAGTAACTACACCAACGATAGGATACTCTTTGTGAAGTGCCAGCAAAGATGGAACAGCAAAATCAGGGGAGCCCATAAAAACGATTCTTGGCTGCATCATGCTGTGGATTATAACATAACCTCACCTAGCGTCAATTTCTTAATCTTTTCATAAGGTTTAAATAAGTGTTTCATAAAGAATGTTAACAAACATTTGGTAAAATCATGAAAAGATTAAAAGGATAAAGGATAAGATCTATCTTGCAACATTTTATAAAATCAATTGAATTGCAAAAAAAGCGATGCAATAAGGGAGGTAATAAGATGCAAGCGCTAGATGAAGAGCATGTACAATTTTTCCCTAAAGTTTTTTCAAAAAAAGGAGTGGTAAAAATGGTTAAGAAAAACATCGTCTCAATCGTAACAATTTTGATCGTATTATTGTTTGCAACAAGCTGCAGCGGATTGACAGTAGGCCTGAATGGGATAAATCCTGCAGCGAGTTCAACGGTAGATGAAAAGGGAATGGCGGTAATTGAGACAGATTTATCTCAAACTGCTACGGAAATGCCCAGTTCGGGACTAGAAGTCTCTGATGCGGTTATAAAGATCCAAGAAGCACTAGAAAAAGTATATGAAGAAGTAAATCCTTCGGTGGTAAATATTACTGTATATTCAAAACAAAGCCAAACAGATTCACCACTGGATTTGTTCCCTGAATTGCCTGATATTCCCGGGTTTAAATTTGAGTTTCCTAAGAATCAGCAGCCGGATAATTTCAGCCAAACGAGCTTGGGTTCCGGGTTCATTTGGGATAAAGAAGGGCACATTGTAACCAACAATCATGTAGTAGATGGGGCAACCCGCATATTGGTAAAGTTTTCGGATAGCACAACCGTAGAAGGAAAAGTGGTAGGGACTGATAAAGACTCTGACTTGGCTGTAGTGAAAATAGAAAGAGGAGATAAGGAATTAAAGCCATTGCAGTTAACCGATTCATCCCAAGTTAAAGTAGGACAAATTGCCATTGCGATTGGCAACCCCTTTGGTCTTGAAGGAACAATGACATTTGGGATAGTCAGTGCGGTAGGACGCTCCCTGCCGGTAAGTTCAGAGGATATTATCGGTCCAAATTACACTATCCCAGATGTAATTCAAACTGATGCACCGATTAACCCCGGCAATTCCGGCGGTGTATTGGTAGATATAAATGGACGGGTTATTGGAGTTACTACTGCCATAGAATCGCCAGTGCGGGCTAATGCCGGCATTGGGTATGTGATACCGTCAACGATAGTCAAAAGGGTAGTACCATCTCTCATTAAATCCGGCAGTTTTGAGCATAGTTGGATCGGTATCAGCGGCACCTCTTTGACTTATGATCTTAATAAAGCGATGAATTTAAAGACGGATCAAAAAGGCGCCTTGGTGTTGGAAGTTACTCCGAATTCCCCAGCAGAAAAAGCGGGCTTGCGCGGCAGTGATCGCCAAGTGGAAATTGAAGGAAGAAAGGTTCTGGTCGGCGGTGATATTATTATTGGCATTGACGATCAGCCTGTCAATAGTTTCGATGATGTTGTTGCTTATCTGGCGCGATACACTCAGGTTGGTCAAACAATTCGTTTGAAAGTGTTGCGGCAAGGGAAAGAAGAAGTAATCCCCTTGACGTTAGCTGCCCGCCCAAAGCAAGGCAAACAAAGTAGTGGGGTAGAACCACAAGGAAAGACCGCCGGCGCTTGGTTGGGTATTGAGGGAATGAATTTGACCGCGCCAATAGCTAAGGCAATGGAACTTCCCGAAGATCAAGAAGGGGTGTTGGTTATCCAAGTAGAACAGGGCAGCCCGGCAGATAAAGCTGGGCTGCAAGGCAGCTTCAAACCGCTGACACTGAATGGGGAACGAATTCTCATCGGGGGAGATGTGATTACTGCGTTGAACAATCAATCCATAAAAAGTGTTGAGGATTTGAAAAAGGCACTAGCCCAATACAAAGCGGGTGATGAAGTTACCCTAACCGTTTTACGCCGATCAGGGGAGATTAAGCTGAAGGTAAAATTAGAAAATCAACCATAAATAGCTATCACAACACTTGTGTCATAAGGAGGAAAAGCCGTGATTGAAGTAGAGAATGTGTTTAAGTCATATGGTCAAGTTCAAGCTCTACGCGGAGTAAGTTTTAAGGTGGCTGAAGGGGAGATCGTTGGCATGCTTGGTCCTAATGGTGCCGGCAAAACAACGATCCTTAAAATTATTACTGGCTACCTGCAAGCGGATAGTGGCAATGTAAAAGTGGACGGCTTTGATGTGCTGACTGAATCTCTAGCAGCCCAGAGCCGTCTGGGTTATTTGCCTGAGAATGCCCCATTGTATCCGGAATTGAATGTGCAGTCCTATCTGAAGATGATTGCGGATATTCGCCAAATTCCCCTGGCAGAACAGTTAAGATATATCTCAGATGCCGTGCACGCAGTTGGGTTAGAAAATTATCTCACTCGGCAGATTGGACACTTGAGCAAAGGATACCGCCAAAGAGTAGGGCTTGCTCAAGCTATTCTGCACAAACCGCGTTTGTTGATCTTAGATGAGCCCACTGTAGGGTTGGATCCTACTCAAATTATTGAGATTCGTCATTTAATCAAACGATTAGCTAAACAAAGTACTGTGCTCTTCTCCACTCATATTTTGCCAGAAGTCGAAGCTCTCTGTGATCGGGTCATTATCATCATGAATGGAGAGATTAAAGCTGATGCAAAACTATCTGAATTAGCTACCACCAGCAATGTAATTATGGTGCTCGAGGAGCAAAAGCCGCAGGTGGAGCAAGCCATTAAAACGCTCAGCGGTGTTCAGCGAGTGGAAGCCTATACTGATCAAGGATATCATGCGTATCGAGTGATAGGAGACAATAATCCTCACCTAAGCAATGAACTGTACCAATTGGCTATCGAACATAGATGGCAGCTGCGCGAGTTGAAACGCGATGTGCGCACGCTGGAGGTTGTTTTCAATGAATTAGCTACAGGAACAAATACTACGTCAAAAGAGGTGGCAGCATGAGACAAATCCTTTCTATCGTTCGCAAAGAATTAGCAGGTTATTTTGGATCGCCGTTAGCGCTGATCTTTTTAGGAGCGTTTCTGGCGGTGGAGCTTTTTGTATTCTTCAATGTTGAAACGTTCTTTGCCCGCAACATTGCGGACATTCGTCCTCTATTTCAATGGATGCCGGTGTTGTTGATTTTCCTACTGGCAGCCCTCACAATGCGTCAGTGGAGTGAGGAACAACGTTCGGGGACGTTGGAAATATTGCTCACGATGCCCATGCGGTTAGTTTCCTTAGTGCTGGGCAAGTTCATTGGTGTGATGGGGATGATACTTATTGCCTTAGCGTTAACGCTGCCGTTACCCATCACTGTATCTTTGCTTGGCAATTTAGATTGGGGGCCGGTTTTTGGCGGTTATTTAGCGGCTATTCTCATGGCTTCAGCTTATGCTGCCATTGGGCTTTTTGTGTCTTCCCGAACTGATAATCAAATTGTTGCTTTGCTTTCCACAGTCATGCTAGGGGGAGTATTTTATCTTGTGGGTACGCGGGCAGTTACGGACTTCTTTGGCAGCCCGGTCAGTGATATTTTATGGGCAATCGGAACAGGCAGCCGCTTTGAAAGCATACAGCGCGGTGTAATTGATCTGCGCGACTTGGTTTATTATCTATCCTTGGCGGCTTTTTTCCTAACCCTTAATGTGCTTTCTTTAGATAGTCAGCGCTGGAGCCAAAAACCAGTAGGAGCTGCCCAAATGTATCGGCAGCGAGTAATGCTGACTAGTGTGTTATTATTACTTAATTTGGCAGTGATGAATGTTTGGCTTTTCCCAATGGAGGGCTTGCGGCTTGATTTAACGGCTCAGAAAGAATACTCGCTGTCTCCTGTTACAAGGGAGCTAGTGAGCAACTTGCAGGAGCCACTTCTCATTCGAGCATATATCAGTGCAAAGACCCATCCTTTGCTGGCGCCTTTAGCACCACGTGTAAAGGATATGCTGCGCGAGTATGAGATTGTGTCTCATGGGAAGATCAAAGCTGAAGTGATAGATCCTTTGACAAATCCTGAAATTGAAGCTGAAGCTAATCAAACTTATGGGATTAAGCCGACGGCATTTAGAGTCTCAGGCCGGCATGAGGCATCGGTGATTAATTCATATTTTGATATCTTAGTCCGCTATGGGGATCAATCGGTAGTCTTGAATTTTGGCGATATCATTGAAGTCGAACAGCTTCCAGATCGCGTTGATGTGCGCCTGCGCAATTTAGAATATGACTTGACGCGAGCTATAAAGAAGGTAGTGTTTGGGTTTAAGAGCATTGATGCGGTGTTAGCTGACTCTCCCAATAAGGTACAGCTCTATCTGATTGAAACTCCTTCAACACTCCCTCAACCACTGACGAATGTTGAAAACAACATTAAAAAAGTTGCTGCTGAACTGCAGGCACAATCCAATAATAAATTAGTATTTGAAGTTGTTGACCCGCGAGCGCCAAAGAGCGCATTCAATGAGCAAAAACTAGCGGAGCAATATGGGATCCAAGCGGTGCCTGCTTCTCTATTTTCAGCGGATACATTTTATTTGCATCTGCTTTTGGTAAATGGTGATAAAAGTCAGGTGATCTATCCTAACAGTGATATGAGCGAAGCTGAGGTACGGACGGCAATTGAGTCGGCGTTGAAACGCACAGCATCAGGTTTTCTTAAGACTATCGGTCTTGTAACTCCTGCTGAGGTGCCAACGCAAAATATGTTCGGACAGCAGCAGGCACCTATCGCAACCTATCGTCTAATTCGGCAGCAACTAGGGCGAGAGTACAACGTTCGCAATATCGAATTAGATAGCGGACAAGTGCCAGCCGATATTGATGTACTAGTGCTTGTCGCACCGCAGGATATGGATGATAAAAAATTGTTTGCAGTGGATCAGTATCTCATGCGCGGTGGTTCAGTAGTGATTGCAACAAACCCCTATAAGCTGGATCTTGATATGCAAGGTGGTTTGCTATTGACGCCGGTTAAAAAGGGAATACAGGATTTACTTAAGCATTATGGCATCGAGATAGGTAAAGAGCTTGTCATGGATGCTCAAAGCGATATTTTCCCTGCAAGTGTTGTGCGTCAGGTTGGCAACACTCAGATAGAAGAGATACAACCTCTGCCCTACCCCTATTTCTTAGATATTCGTCCGAATGGGATGGACACGAAACATCCTGCCACATCTAATCTTGCGGCAGTAACCCTCAATTGGGCTTCGCCGATTACTCTTGACAAAGCAAAAACTGAAGGCAAAGAAGTGAGTATGTTGCTGCGCTCTAGCCCGCAGTCGTGGCTGGATAAAATTGAGAGCAATGCTGTAGGGGTAGATATTCAGCCGGATTTTATGAAATACCCCGAAACAGGGTTTAAGACCCCTCAGGCAGATGAAAAGACTGAATCCTACATTGTGGGTGTATCTTTAACAGGCGTTCATGAGAGCTACTTCAAGGGTAAACCATCACCCTTGCAGGATACGCAAAAAATAGGTGAGACTCAGGGACCTGCGGAGCCGGGCAAAGAAGAAGAAAAGAAAAATACCATCGTACCAGTTGCTGAAAAGTCGCCGGCAGACACGCGCTTGTTGGTTTTCAGCAGTGCAGAATTCTTGAATGACTCGGTGCTTGAGCTCTCGGCGCGTTTGGTGCAAGAACGCTATCGAAACAATCTTCAACTAATGCAGAATGCTGTAGATTGGGCTTCGGAAGACCTTGACTTACTGAGCATCCGTGCTCGCGGCACCTATTCACGGGTGCTTGCTCCGATGAGTGAACGCTCTCAAACGATTGTTGAGGTGATTAATTACGTTGTGGCTATAGCTGCTTTGCTGGGGCTTTACATAATAATGTATATCCGCAAACAAAACGAAAAGCCGCTGAATTTGTTGCCTAAAAGCCAATAGTAGAATGAAAGGTATAACTATGCTGAAGTCATTTGGAGGAACCTATGAATAGAACGCAACAGATCCTGCTTGCACTTCTTATTGTTCAAGTTGCGATAGCTGCTTTTGTGTATTTTCCGCGTCGGGCAGTGCTGCCTAGTGAACCATTGCTAAAGGATTATAAGGCAGATAATGTTGTTCAGCTTAATATCGAAGACTCCCAAAAGAAGAGTTTGACATTGAAAAAAGAAGATGGGGCTTGGAAGCTGCTGCTTGCAAGCGGCGAGCTTTACCCAACTGAAGGAAATAAAGTTCAAGACGCGCTCGGAAAACTTGAGAAGATTAAGACAGACCGCTTGATCACCAAAACAACTGGCAGCCATAAGCAGCTGAAAGTGGCGGAGCAAGATTTTGTCCGCAAGCTTACAATGACAACGAAGGATGATAAGACTTATGTGCTTTATTTAGGCACTCAAACAGGTACTCAAACATTGCATGTACGTTTAGAGGGAGCAAATGAGGTGTATCTTGCCAGCGATCTGGACAGCTATGAGTTTAACGCTAGTGCTTCTAGCTGGATTGATACTACATATATTAAGCTTGCCTCAAACGATGATGTGAGTGAGCTGTCTGTGAAAAATGAACATGGTTCTTTTACCATAACCAAAGATGCTAATGGCGAATGGAAGGTGAAAGAACTTGGGGATCAGCCCCTTGATAAGGATAAAATAACCACTTTGCTCAATCACTTAAATAGCATGCAAATGGAAGTGCCTTTGGGAACAAAAGAAAAGCCGGAATATAAGATGGCATCGCCTGTTGCTGTAGTTACCTTTAAAGGAAAAGTGAATGACAAGGTTGGTGATTACACCCTAACGATTGGTGGGAAAGAAAAAGAGGGGGATCAGGAGTATATCACCAAGTTCTCTGGCAGCGACTGGTATGCTAAGGTGGATGAATTCTTTGTGAAGGATTTTGTGGAATATACAAAGGAGAGCTTCATCAAACAGGAGCCAACCCCAACACCGAGTCAGTAAACCTGCGGAAAAAGGCAGTGATGATTTGGGGTGAAGCAATTGCTTCACCCCAATTTCTTTTTACAGCAAGAAATTCTTATGGATGATTTGTGGCTGCTTAGTACCTTTGTTTATTTTTAGGGTACATTCAATTTATCCTTCTCACTTTGTTGATTGAATTAACAAGAAAATGTGTTAGAATCAAACAAAGGATAATGAACTATGAGGAATAAAGATGTGCCTTTAGTGTCAAATTTGCCACCACCTGACCCACATACAACAGAAAAACATAAGAGAGAAACGTTGCTGCAAATTATTCTTCCAGCTTTGGTGGGCTTTTTATTGTTGGCAAGCTGCTTGGTTTTGGTAGTTACACCGGGCAGCACAGTCAGCCGTACCGGCGCGGATGTAGCTCTGATTTTTATCATGCTGCTTTTATTGCTGCCCTTGTTGCTGATTGGTCTTGTATTTGCTGCGGTGTTGTTTGGGGTGTGGAAAATTTACCACTTGCTGCCACCATATATGAAAATATTGCAGGGTGTAGGTGCTTTGATACAACAGCGAACGCGTTTTTATGCTGATAAAGCTGCAGCTCCTTTTATTATTATGAAAAGCTGGCAAGCTGCTTTGCAAGAATGCACCCATCAAGTCAGCAAACCGTTTAGACAAAGATAGTGGCTAATGGCTGCACTTATAGGGTGGCATCATTTACTAAAGCAAGAACAAAATCAGGTTTAGTTAGATAGAAAAGAAAAAATTAATGGAGTGAATATCAAATGGGTAAAGAAATGACGTTGGAAAAAAGTAGTATGTTGAGTGAAGAATGGAAACGAAAAGCACTGCTTATTGGCGCTCTTGTTGGAGCAGGAGCAGGAGTTTTAGGGGCTTACTTGCTAATACAGCGAGCAGAAAAAGAAGGGCAGCAACCCACTCTTTCGGTTAAAGAGGGAGTTAAATTGGGGGCTTTAGTGTTTGGTTTGCTGCGTCAAGTTGCTTTGTTGGGTCAATAAGCCTGAAATTTTGCATAGCGTTGGTTAATTTTAAATTTATAGACGAATGTAGATAGAGTTTATTTGTGATGAGGTTTACAAATGGAAAGAAAAGCTTTTAAGCCTATTGCGCTCAACCGGAAATACCCTGTGCCGAGCGATATTGAGATTGCTCAGCATGCAGTGATGAAGCCTATTGTTGAGCTGGCTGAAGAGATGGGTTTGCAGCCGGATGAGATTGAAACTTACGGCAAATTTAAGGCAAAAGTAAAGCTTGAAGTGCTACAGCGGTTTGCAGATGTTCCTCAGGGCAAATATATAGATGTTACTGCCATAACGCCAACCCCGCTTGGAGAAGGCAAAACTACGACAACGATTGGACTAAGTCAAGCGCTGGGGGCACATTTGGGAAAACGGGTGATGACTTGCATCCGTCAACCGAGCCAAGGACCTACTTTTAGTATTAAAGGCGGAGCTGCTGGCGGTGGATATAGCCAAGTCGTGCCAATGGAGGATTTTAACTTGCACCTTACGGGTGATATTCATGCCATTGGAGCAGCCAACAATTTGCTTGCCGCGGCAATTGATACGCGCATGTTCCATGAGGCTACCCAATCCGATGAAGCATTGTTTAGGCGGTTATTTCCGATAAAGCAGGGCAAGCGCTTTTTTGCTCGCAATATGCAGGAGCGACGCAAGAAATTAGGCATTCAGACTGATGATCCTGACCAAATGACACCTGAAGAGCGCCGCCGCTTTGTGCGTTTGGATATTGACCCCGAGTCGATTACTTGGCGCCGAGTGGTTGACATTAATGATCGCTTTTTGCGGGGGATTACCATTGGCAAAGGCGCGGAAGAAAAAGGTATGACGCGTGAGACGGGTTTTGATATTACTGTGGCAAGTGAGATTATGGCGATCTTAGCTCTCACCTCCAGTTTGGCTGATATGCGTGCAAGATTAGGCAGGATGGTTATCGGTACAAGCCGCAATGGTGAACCCATTACCGCAGAGGATTTAGGGGTAGCTGGCGCATTGACGGTGTTAATGAAGGATGCCATAAAGCCCACCCTTATGCAAACTTTGGAGGGCACTCCTGTTTTTGTGCATGCCGGTCCTTTTGCCAACATAGCTCACGGCAATAGTTCTATTATCGCAGATATGATTGCGTTGAAATTGGCTGACTATGTGGTAACAGAATCCGGATTTGGAGCCGATATTGGGATGGAAAAATTTTTCGACATCAAATGCCGCGCTTCAGGGTTGATTCCCAATGTAGTGGTGCTGGTTGCGACGATTAGGGCATTAAAAATGCATGGCGGCGGACCTAAGGTAACGGCTGGCGAGCCGTTAGACCCATCATATCAACAGGAGAATTTAGATCTGTTGTCAAAAGGAGTGGAAAACCTGAAGCATCACATACGCATTGTTGGCAAATTTGGCATACCGGTTGTAGTTGCGATCAATCATTTCAGCACGGACACAGGCGCTGAAATAGAGTTAGTACGCAAAGCAGCTCTGGAAGCCGGCGCAGAAGATGCCATACTTGCTTCACATTGGGAAAAAGGCGGTGAAGGAGCAATTGCGCTGGCTGAAGCTGTGATCAAGGCGGCAGAAAAGCCGGCGGATTTTCGTTTCTTGTATCCTTTGGACGCGCCCATCAAGGAAAAAATCGAGATAATTTGCCGTGAGATCTATGGTGCTGATGGAGTTGATTATGCGCCGCTCGCTGAAGAACGGATTGAGCTTTATACCCGTCTGGGCTATGGTAATTTGCCGATTTGTATGGCTAAGACACACCTCAGCTTAAGCCATGATCCTACCCTCAAAGGAGTGCCAAAGGGCTTTCGCATTCCTATCCGCGATATCCGCGCTTCGGTGGGAGCTGGTTTCTTGTATCCGTTGGTTGGTCAAATGAGTACGATGCCCGGTCTGCCAACTCGTCCCGCCTTCTATGATATAGATATTGATTTGCAAACGGGTCAAGTGGTGGGCTTATTTTAATTGCCCTGCAATTTAAGCTGATGCAATCCATAACATGCAGCCCCTAGTAGGGCTGCATTTGCGTTTAAAATCACTTTGACGGGGATTTTTTGCAGAATTTGGCTGAAACGCCCTTTGCTTTGTAGGGACTTCAGCAACCTGCCCTCTTTTAAGCGGCTTAGTATCCGCGGCGGAATGCCACCTCCGATAAAAATTCCGCCAGTTGCCATTACTTTCATGGCTAGATTGCCAGCTTCGTTGCCTAAAATGGAGATGAACAGATCAATGGTTGCTGTGCAAAGCTCAGCGCGTTGGCTTTCATCCGATGCCAATGCGGCTTCAACAATAATAGGAGTAATATTCTCAGCTGCAGCGAGTTTTTCAGCCAGCCACGCAGGTTCGGGATATCGGCCGCTTTCTTTAAGAAAGGCGTATAAGTTCGGAATGCCGATGCCGGAGCAAACCCGCTCGTAGCTTACATGTTCATAGCGTTCCATAAGATAGGAAAGCAATTCTACCTCAAGAGGATTGGTGGGAGCAAAGCTGGAATGGCCGCCCTCAGAAGAATGAACTTGATAACCTTCAGGCTGCCACGTGAGAAATGCTTCACCAAGACCGGTGCCGGGTGCGATGACGGCGATATTGCCATGCGGATAAGGTTCTCCTTTGTGCAATGTGTGCACTTCATTTTCTTTAAGATGAGGGATAGCATAACCTGTGGTGGTAAGATCATTAAGGACTGTTACCGAAGGTATGCCAAATGCCTCTTGAATTTCTTTATCCTTGATTAGCCAAGGCAGGTTAGTAACAGATGCTTCGCCATTGATAACTGGTCCAGCAACCCCAAAAACTGCGCTGCTGATGGAAGCTGAGGGAGGTGATTTTTGCAAAAACTCCCGGATGACTTCAACGAGCGAAGAATATTTTTGGCTTGAAAAGCGCCGCTCTAAAATGGGGCGGCGCGCTCCACCTTCCAATGAATATATGGCAAGTATTGTTTTTGTACCACCTATATCGCCAACCAGAAGCATAATTATCCTCTCGGGTAGGGTTTAGATGAATTATAACAAAAAACGATAAAGGTGAGGCAAATTGCATAGCCTCACCTTTTGTCCTAACTTAAATGACCAATTGGCTGCATTACAGCCAGCCGCGCAGCTGCATGGCTTTCACCACACGTTCGATGGCAACCATATAAGCTGCATCGCGCATCGGCACCTGTTCGCGGAGGGACATTTCCAGCACGCCCTCGAAAGCTTGAGTCATTTTCGTATTCAAGCGTTCGAGCACTTCAGATTTTGTCCAATAAAAATTCATGTCGTTCTGCACACTTTCAAAGTAGGAAACTGTAACACCGCCGGCATTGCAAAGGAAATCTGGGATCATAAATATGCCGCGTTCTTGCAGTACGGTATCAGCTTCCGGGGTAGTAGGACCGTTTGCTCCTTCGGCGACGATTTTTACCCGCGGGCTAATATGCTGTACTGTATCAACGGTTATTTGAGCTTCGAGTGCTGATGGGATAAGAACATCTACGTCTTTTTTCAACCAAGCGTCGCCATCTTCAATGATATAGCCGGCTTCTCGGGCTTTGTCTTTATGGATGGAACCATAACGGTCGGTAATTTTTTGCAGAAAATAGGGGTCAATACCATCCTTATGGCTTATGGTGTAAGCCGTATTATCGTCGCGGTCCCAATAAGAAACACAAGCAACTTTACCGCCGAGAAGTTCAATAAAACCAATAGCAGCGTATTGAGCGACATTGCCAAAACCTTGCAGGGCAGCCCAGCTATTGGCTGGGTCTATTTTTAGGTGTTTCATTGCCTCGCGGACATGATAAATTACCCCGAAGCCGGTTGCCTCAGTCCGTCCAAGAGAACCTCCGCCCCCGACAGGTTTGCCGGTGATGACACCCGGTGTGTATTGACCAACCAGTTTGGAGTACTCATCCATCATCCAGATCATCATTTGGGGGTTGGTGCCGACATCCGGCGCAGGGACATCTTGACGGGGACCGATATTGCGCCAAATCTGCTGGATCCAACCGCGGCATAAACGCTCTTGTTCAGCAACAGTTAAGGTGGCAGGATCAACAGTAACACCACCCTTTCCACCACCGAGCGGAATATCAGCAACTGCGCATTTCCATGTCATCCACATTGCAAGGGCGCGAACGGTATCCATTGTTTCTGAAGTGTGAAAACGGATGCCTCCTTTGCAGGGTCCTCGGGCGTCGTTATGTTGTACACGATAACCAAAAAAGACCCGAATAGAGTCATCATCCATTCTGACGGGAATTTGAAATTGATATTCTCGCATAGGATGGCGCAGCACTTGAGCTATTTGAGGATCAAGGTGCAGTTTTTCGGCAACACTATCAAACTGGGCTTGTGCCATTTTAAAAGCATTTACTTGTTTATCCATGAAAGGTATCTCCTTAACGAGAGGGAAAATAGAATTTCACCTTATAAAGTCATTATATCACAATACTCAATAAAAAGGAATCGTTTCCATTACCAAACTAATGAAAAAAGATTACAGACATGAATGCTGCTAGCCGCCCCCAACAGGACGGAACAATTGAACATCATCTCCCTCCTGAAGTTCGCGCTGTAAATCGCGCTCAAGCTCATCGTTGACCGAGGCTTTTACCATAGTTGTTATGTGGAGTGTGTCCAACAAGTCTTGCAAGGTGCTTTGAGGGGGAAGATCAAGCTCAGATTGCCCTTTGGTTTCGCGCGGCAGCTTTTCTCGCAATATGCCATATAACTTTACTTTCACCTTCATACTCTATATTATAACTTAAGATGTCAAATATTTAAATCGTCCTTGACCTGCAGGGGACTTCATTTTACAATGAGCTTGCAATGTGGGATCTTATTATTTTAGCAAGAAAGAAATCTGCGTTTATAGCGCTGATAATGATATTGCCCTTCACAACCGCTATGCTGCCTTTGAGACAACATGGGATTGCGGTAGGTAAGAAGGAGGGGACGATTTCTTTTACCTCTCCACCTGCACCTGCAATTGAACTACAGCAAACTCCGACGCCATTCCCCACGCCTACAAAGGTTTATTTAAAAGGCTTCTATACCTATCAAGACCCGTCTAACTTGTTTTTCATCACATTGCCAGAAACGGCAAAGAAACTGCCTGGCGACCGCCCCACAATTTTTCAGTTTCAGGAAGATGAGCTGTTGATGATCTTCCAGAAAGAATACTTGACTGCACCTCAAAGAAGTGATTTGGAGGATTTGGCAGAAGGGTTGTTGTTTGTTTTAGTAGAGCAAAACAACCTTGGTGAACAGAGCCAATTGTTGAGTGTTACCTTGGAAAAGGATACTTGCAGTATTACTGCTTCTTACCTTACGCCCGCACAGCAATGGGGAAAAGCGTTCTTTTCTTTTAAAATCAGCGGTACTTCATTGTTGGGGATAATGTTTGTATCTCCTTCCCCGCAGGCAGATGAATTGTGGAAAACGATGATTTCCAGCTTTACTCTGGTGCGTGCATTAAGTACACCACTGCCAATTACTTCTAATCTAGAATCGCTCAGTGTACTGGGCGGCAATAGTTTGACTTTACCCAATGAAGTGCGAGCATTGTATAGAGTATCCAGCGGAATATACTATCAGTTGGCAGATTATGATTATAGTCTAGCACGGTTAGGAACACAGAAAGCTATAGGCAGCGGCCGTTTTCCAAAGGATTTTATCATGCGTTCGCAAATTTCGTGGTGGACAGCACCAGGTCCCGTGAGTTGGAAGGAAGCTGGCTGTGGGTATATATTTCGTTATGTGGATAAGAATAACTATTACTCCATTAATTGGAGTTTGGATGGAAAAGTGTATCTGAAACGCAAGACAAAAGGCTACGAAACATTAGCTTTTGAAGCTCCCTATCCAAATTTAAGGCAAGCGCGCGGTACAGGAAAGATCATGCTGGCTATCAGTGATACACAGGTGGTGGCTTTTTATAATGACAAACGGGTTTTTCGAATGGTCGATTCACCGCTTAATGGAAGCATGAAAAGTGGTGAAGTGGGGCTCGTGGTTTTTTCCGGCACTAATGTAGATTTTGGCACTCGCTGTCAATTCACTCAAAATGAGCTGTGGGAAGTCAATCAGCCATAGCTTAGAAATGGGCTTCTTCTTCTCCAGCTATAGATACTTTTCCCTGATTTTGTTTTTTAGAAAAGATCAAGGCAGTATCGGCAGCTTTTATCAAGCTTTCAAGAGAATCGCCGTGCTGGGGGAAAGCAGCGATACTGATTGACAGCGATATGCCTTCAAGTTGAGTTTCTTTGGTGCGAAATGTAAAAGTTCGGGCTGCATTGAGCAGCTCTTCAGCGCGCCTTTTGCCATCTAAAGCTGTGGTTTCGGGCATGATGATCACAAATTCATCGCTTCCGTAGCGGCAGGCTATGTCAATACTGCGCACACGGCTAAGCAAAAACTGCCCAAATTCCTTGAGGATAGCATCTCCGGCCTTGTGCCCGTAGAGGTCATTGGTTGTTTTAAAATCATCCAAATCAATCAACAGCAAACATAAAGGACGTTGGTAACGGCGGGCTCGATTGATTTCGTGCTTGAAGGCTTCTTCAAGATAGACGCGGTTATATAAGCCGGTAAGGGTGTCATGGGTGGATTGATAGTGCAGTCTCTCCCGCAGGGATAAATTGATAATCGTAAGACTTAAGTTTTCAACGATAGTGTTGATCACTTGCAGTTTCCAAGCTTCACTAGGTCTATCGCTGATGCCCTGCATATAAAAAACCCCAAGCACTTCTTTACCGTTTCTTAAAGGCATGCAGATATAGGGAGGATTATCTCCAAAAGGACAAGGATTCTTTTGATAGTCGTCTGAAGTTAGAATGGTTTGACAGCGATGGATGGCAGGGCAATTTTTTGCCGGCAGCAAGGGTGGATGGTGATGGCTGCTGCCCCATTTGGCGCAAATTTCGTATTTACGACTTGCTCGGCTGAGGTGATACAGCACTCCTCCTTGATTGGGAAAAATGCGGTTAAAAGCTTCTTCACAGGCGGCAAAGATCTCTTCAAGCGTATCACAATTCTGAAGTTTGCTGATCAGTTCATTTACTTGGGTTAGGGTAGTGCTGCGTTGTTTGAGAATCTCGACATAGCTGCGGAGCTGCTCCACTGTGGTAGCCACGGCACTTTCTGTCATTTTTCTTTCTGTAATGTCGCGGAAAATCATAATAATGCCGTTTGTATTGCCCTGTTTGTTTTTAATGTTCATTGCGCTAAATTCTGCAGGGAAACGCAAACCTGGTTGACGGGTAAGTAAGCATTCGTAATTGCGGACGGGCTCATCTGCAGCTGATGATAATAAGTGCTGTAGGAATTGATCGCGTTCTGTATGCGACATCATGTCGGATAAATTTTTACCGATTAATTCCTTGGATTTTTGAAAACCAATAAGATTGGCAGCTTGCTGATTAGCAAGGATGATGTTGCCTTCCAAGTCGGTATAAAGTATGGCATCTGGAGAGGTGCTAATTACACCGCGATATAATTCTTCGCTGTATTGCAGCGCTTCTTCGGTATGCTTACGTTGAATAGCAACGCCAATAATATCGGCTGCAATGTGGAGCACCTCTTCTTCTGTCTTAGTCCATGTGCGTTTGCTGTCGTATGCATCAAAGCTTATCATCCCCCAAAAGTTTGCCTGAATAAAAATGGGTATGAGAATGATGGATAAAGGTTCGTTTTCGGGTAAGGCTTGGTGAGGATTAATTTCAAGGTCAACCCAAAGGCTCTTGACACATTCTTTCTTTAGTAACGTATCTAATACTTGGATTGTTTGTGGTGATGTGCTGCTAGCAAAGGTTTGATATCCATACTTATGGGAGGGATGCTGTTGGGCGTGGGAGGAAAGTTGCGGTTGAGTCCACTCAACTAGCAAGGTGGCATAACTGCCGCTTTTCGATGTGTTATGCTTGAACAGCCGGCCGCGTCTTACTTCTAAAGTTTGAACAAGCCGGCGGAGCACTTCCTGCATGGCTTGATCCCAATCATTTGGGTTCAACAGTAATGTAGCTACCTCATTGATAGCTTCCAGCAGGACATCTCGATGTTTTAGTTCTCGTTCCATCTTTTTTCGCTCGGTAACATCGCGCACTATGGCGAACCCTTGTTCGTCATTCATGGCAACCAAACGAGCCTCATAATCGCGAATTCCGTCCGGAAAAATAAGCTGATATTCCACCTGCTGCGGTTGTCGTTGCTCAAAAGCTTTATTGAAAGCGCTCATTACACGCACTTGTAGTTCTTTGGGTAGAGGCAGCTCAGAATAGTAGCGATGCACATATTGGAGGGGGTTCAGCCATGTTTTCACTTCGGGCGCCGGTTTGATATCTATTATCCACCCATCTTTGCGAGCCAAAATGATCATATCTGGAATTGCCTCAACCAGGCTTTGAAAACGCTGTTCGCTTTGCCGCAGCTGTTCTTCTTGCAGCTTGCTCTGAGTGATATCTTCAACGATGACCATGCCTAAGTGCATTTTGCCAAAGCTATCGTTCAGCACTCGCGCCATAATGCTGACCCAAATGATTCGGCCATCTTTGGTTATGTATCTTTTTTCATACCAATGGGGTTTTATTTCTTCACTGCCGCTTGAGGCCGTCAGCCATTCACTTGGCTGCCGATCTAGGGGATGAGTAATATCCTGAATGGTGAATTGATTAAATTCATCGGAGGTATAACCGAGCATTTGGCAAAAAGCAGGATTTACATGGAGAAAGCGGCTTTTGCTATCGAGCAAAGCAATTCCTAATGGATTAGCCTCAAAGGCTACTTGTAGGTAATATACATTATCATCAATGATTGAAAACATTTAATACAATAAATACTACAAACAAGTCAAGATAAATGGTTCTTTCATCCTACCACAGAAAAGGAAAAAATACATCATACTTTTGTATAGTTTTTTATTCTTTTTCGGTTAGGGTGAACTTAATACAGTACCCTAAAAAGGCAAGCAAAAAACAACAAAGCAACAACCGCAGAACTGCAGCAAGTAAAATAGTGGTCATCATTTGGTGTTTGCCTTGAGATATATTATAATCCTATTTAAGAATATGGATAATAAACAACGCGCTGGTTTTCGGGAGTGCGAACACACTGCCGATGGTGAGATTGAGGTTTGGGCTGAGAGTTTGGAGGAGCTTTTCAAATACTCTGCTTTAGGAATGTATGCCTTGGGCGGAGTGGAGTTAAGCGCTGAGCCGCGCATTACGCAAGAATTGCAGCTTTCTGGTGTTGACAATGAAGCATTGCTGGTAAGTTTTTTGGGTGAACTTTTGTTTTTGTGGGAACAACATCAGCAAGCGTTTGATTGTTTTGAGTTTGAACGAAAAGATCAGTACCTAAAAGCAAGAGCAGAAGGCGCTCCGATTAAAAATGCAGCCCGACTGATTAAAGCTGTTACTTACCACCATCTTAAAATAGAATACCGAGGAGGGGTTTACTACACTCATTTAGTTTTTGATTTGTAGGGCTGGCAGAGATCATAAGTGCTGGGAACTAGCAGACTCAACAGTGTGTTTGAAGCGGTGTAGTGTGAATGGTTCTAGAGAATATTTGCAGAAAGGAGGGCGGCATGAAACTAGCAGATTTAGTTCCCATCAGCAAGTATGAGTGGGAAATACCGCGTGGATACCGAGATGATATGCGGGTAGCGGTGCGTTTGTTTGCTACGGAAGAGATTCTTGAAGCTGCATTGTTGGATAACACTTTGCAGCAAGCCATCAATGCTGCCACACTGCCCGGCTTGGCAGCTCCTATTCTGGTGATGCCAGATATGCATGAAGGATACGGTTTTCCGATCGGCGGAGTAGGACTAACTCGTTTGGATGATGGGGTTATCTCCCCCGGAGGAATCGGCTATGATATCAATTGTGGTGTACGGTTGCTGGCTTCTTCTGTTCATGCCGAGGAAGCTAAAGATGCTTTGGATGCCTTAGCAACAGCAATTAACCAATATTGCCCTAGCGGAGTTGGGGGAAAAGGGGTGGTTAAGCTGACCTCCAAGGGGTTGGAAGAGGTATGTCATGAAGGCTTGCTGTGGGCAAAAAAGAATGGTTATGCTACTGAAAGTGATATCCGCCGTACGGAAGATCGCGGTTGCTTGGATGGAGCAGATATGGGCAAGGTAAGCCAAAGAGCTAAGGAACGCGGTCTGCCGCAATTAGGGTCGCTTGGGGCGGGTAATCACTTTATTGAGGTTGATGTAGTTGAACAAATTTTCGACGAAAAAGCTGCTGCTGTGATGGGTTTACAAAAAGGCTGCCTAGCTGTGCAGATCCACAGTGGGTCAAGAGGACTGGGACATCAAATCTGCACGGATTACGTTCAGCAATTTCAAAGCGCTGTACGTCGTTATGGAATTCAGCTGCCGGATCGTGAATTGGTATGTGCGCCGATCAATTCACCTGAGGGAGAGAGTTATTTAGCGGCAATGCGCGCGGCGGCAAATTATGCCTATGTCAACCGACAGGTGCTTGCTCACTTAGTACGCCAGGCTTTTGAAAAGGTATTAGCTGGAAAAGTGCCTCATTGGCAGCTGCATTTGGTGTATGATATTACCCATAATATGGGGAAAATTGAAACCCATATTCTAGATGGCAAGCCTACAAAAGTGTGTGTGCACCGTAAAGGGGCAACCCGCGCTTTTTCCCCCGGCACCGATGAGCTGCCAGCAGAGTATGTGCCGATTGGACAGCCGGTTTTAGTGCCGGGCAGCATGGGAACGAGTTCCTGGGTGCTGGTTGGCAGCCCAAGTAGTATGACGCGCTCATATGGTTCGAGCTGCCATGGAGCTGGCAGGGTGCTGAGCCGCCACAAGGCGAAGAAACAAGTGCGCGGTGAAGAACTGCGCAACACATTAGCCAGTCATGGCATTCATCTTAGAGCTGGCTCATTGGGAGGGTTAGCTGAGGAAGCTCCAGCTGCTTATAAGGATGTGGATGCAGTAGTGGATGCAGTAAGCGGTGCCGGTATTGCCAATAAAGTAGCCCGTTTAAAGCCATTAATTGTCATTAAAGGGTGAAGGCTGCTTGCTTAACTTCTATGTTAAGGGAGAAGTGGCAGATGGCTTTGATGAATGTAGTTCGTGATGAAATAAGAACGTAAGGGCATCATTATTCGACCGAGAAGCTGGCGGGTGCACTCCAGGCAGATTCTCCGCTAGGGTTGTGAGCTTGCACCCACCAGGTGTAGCTGCCTTTGGCAAGCTTTTGAGGGAGAGTAAAACGGCATTCACTGCTGGATAATGTGCACTGGAACCGAGTCGGATCTATTTCTTGACGGATTACTGCGCCTGAAGTGCTATACACCCATAGGCGGTATTGATAGGCAGTTGATGCATGATGCCAACGAAATGTTGGCGGATTTTCCTGTATTTTGCCCAAAGGTGCAATGAGCGAAACGGAGGCTGGAAGTGGTGGGGTGTTAAAGCGGGCTTCATCACTCCATGTGCCGGCTCCGTTGATGTTCAGTGCCCTGACGCGCCACATGTATGGACCTTGCGATAGGGGAATGGGACTTTGGATGCTGCATGTGCTTGAACTTACACATTGGGCTTGGGTTGGAGTAAAAGTTTGTTCAATAAAACCATCTTGGGTGGTCAAAGACCTGCATTGCCACTGATATTGTTCTGATCCATTAACTGCAGACCAGGTAAAAGTTGGCTGCCAGTCAGCAGTAACCGCATCCTGAACTGGGTCAATGAGGGTAGGAGCGGGCAAAGTATAAACGATGTGGTGCACGAAACAATCCGCCGCACTATTGGAATCATTAGAGACAAGGTTGGATGCCAACGATTCAAAAGCTGCTTCCGTCCCATCGGCGGAGAGAGAAAAGTTGACGGCCGCTGCGGCATTGCCTTGACTTCCATCGTTGGCAAGAGAAATACGCCGCGTTTGACGCAAATAGCGATCATGAATGAATATATCACCCACGCCATTGGTATCTCCCGCCACTAAGTTGGTCGCTTCTGACCAAAAAGCAACAAAGCGCCCTGTTGCGGAAAGGGCAGGGCGGGAGTTTGAACTGCCGTTGGATTGGACTCCGCTGTCTGTAATGGAAACTCGTTCAGTTTGCCCACTCTGCAGGTCATGGACAAAAATATCCCAGTTGTCATTGGTATCATTAGGGACAAGATCGGGCGCAAAAGAGGTGAAGGCGACAAGCTTCCCATCTTTGGAGATGACTGGATTAAGGGAATGACCATGAGCTTCACTGCCGTTGCTGGTAATGGATATTCGCTGAGTTTGTCCGCTATTCATGTCGCGCAAGAAGATATCGGAAGAACCATTGGTGTCATTAGGGACGAGGTTGGAGGCAAAAGAGGAGAACACAATCCGTTTTCCGTCAGCGGAAATCGAGGCGTTGGAGGAAGGCGCGTTTCCTTGCTCTCCATTGGAAGATACAGAAATGCGGATTGTCGTGCTGCTTTGGCGGTCATGCAGAAATACATCCGTAGAGTTGTTAGTATCACCATTTACTAAATTTGAGGCATGGGAAGTAAAGACGATATAACGCCCATTAGCAGAAAGATCGGGTTGAAGCGAGTCGCCATTAGATTGTGAGCCGTCGCTGGCAATGGAAACGCGGCTTGTTTGCTCATTCGTCAGATCGCGGACAAAGATGTCGGTTACACTGTTAGTGTCATTGCTGACTAAGTTCGTAGCTGCGGATTGGAAGACCAACATGCTGCCATCTGCAGAAAGGGAAGGATACGTTGAATCACCATCAGCTTGGCTGCCATCCGAAGCTATAGAGACGCGCTGAGTTTGATTAGCAAGCAAGCTGTGTATAAAGACGTCAATTGCGTTGTTAGTATCGTTCTCAACAAGGTTATTTGCTGCGGAGTGAAAAGCTATCAAATTGCCGTTGGCGGATAGGGAAGGATAAGAGGAGGCAGCGTTTGCTTCAGTGCCACTGTTAGCTATTGATACTCGCTGAGTGGTTTCGGTTGAGGTATTGCCTAGCAGCAGATCAAGGGCTGCGTTGACTTGAATGCGTGGTTTTGTAATTAAGTTGCGTTGATCAATAATAGAAACACCGCTTGATAATAAAGCGTTGATTAGCTCGTTGGCGGTGGCATTAGATTTAGCTTGACGCAGTAACGCAAAAGCGGCGGCGGCATGCGGTGCTGCCATACTGGTGCCGTTCCAGCTGGCATATTGATCGGGCGGAATGGAGGAATTGATTGCTAAACCAGGAGCCAACAAGGTGAGGAAGTCGGCACTATTGGAATAGGATGCTACTTGATCAGAATCATCAGTTGCCCCAACACTCACTGCGGATGAAATGCAAGCCGGGCGGCTGATGGATGTTGATGAGCCTAGATTGCCTGAGGAAATGACCGATACGATATTGACTGATCTCAAGTTGTCTATCGCTGCTTTTACAGCTTGGTTTTGAAGATCGCAGCTGCTTTGATCTGAATATGCTGAACCTCCAAAACTCATATTCACGGCTGCAATCTGATAAGTGTTACGCAAGGCATACACTCGTTCTAAGCCTAAAATGTAATCAGAACTCCAAGTGTATATATCATTCTCTTCAGGAAAGAAGGAAAAGACTTGAATAGCGATGATGGAAGCGCCGGGAGCAACTCCACTTAGTCCTAACCCTGTACCACCACTGATGATGCCGGCAACATGGGTTCCGTGATCACAAATGGTAGAGGGACATATACCGCTGAGATAGGGCATAGCTGAATCGAGAGCTGTAGATTGGCTGACACCACCTGGACATAAAGAAACAGAACCTTCATTGATGTCGGTGGTGGAATAGCAAGCCTCTGAGACTACTTTGCCTTGCAGGAAGGGATGAGTTTTATGGACTCCGCTATCGAGAATGGCAACGGTGATGCCGCTGCCATCAAAACCTTGTGCCCAAACAAGCGGAGCTCCAATCCGCGGTGTGCTTAAATCGAGGTTGACCTTATGAAGACTGTTTTCTTCAATATGGGTAACAAGGGGAGAGTTAGCTAATGCTTCAAGGGCAGCCGCGTCAACATCTACAGCTGCAAAGGGAATGTATTGAAAAAGAATAAGATTATTGATGTTGTATCCGTTGAGATTTTGTTGAAGTGCGCTTTGGGCTTGCTGAATAGCTTGCAGCACTTCATTGGTTTGTATTTCATTAAGACTGCCTAAAGGTGCGAATGGCACATTGAGTTTGACAATAACCCGCGCCATACCGTGTTGTTGAATTCTTTGAAGCAGAGTTTCATAGCCGCCTTCCACAGCAATTTTCAGCTCAGGAGAAACTGGAGTGGGCTGTGGATTGGGAACGAGAGTCTGCTGAGGTTCGGTAGGTTGGATGGGGGAGGTTTCATTTTCATTCGGTTGGGCAAGAGCATTGCTCCACGAGAGCAGAAGGGTAAAAAGAAGCAGAACGGCGACGCTGAACGCGATGCTTTTCCATTTGTTGGATTTGTTGAATTTTTTATCTCCCATCGGCATACTCCTGCTTGCTAGGCAATCTCAGCTTAAATTATGGTTTTGGGTATAGGGGAAAAGTTGCAAGTGTAGTGCCATTAGTGATGGGGTATAATACCAATAATTTATGAAGCATATTATTGTGGTAGATGATGATGCTTTGCTGCGGCGCAGTTTGGCTTTCAATTTGGAACGAGCTGGCTACCGTGTTTCTACCGCAGCAGATGCTGAAGACGCGCTCGCCATTGCTCAGCGCGATGCCCCACAGCTGGTATTATTGGATATTGGCTTGCCGGAGATGGATGGACTAGAGGCTCTTCATCGTTTTCGGCAGCTGATGGATGTGCCGGTGATCTTTCTCACTGCTCGGCGCCGCGAATTAGATGAGGTGCTGGGGTTGGAGTTAGGAGCAGATGATTACATCACCAAACCGTTTGAATTAGATGTGCTGCTGGCGAGGATAAAAACTGTGCTGCGGCGCTACCAACGCTCCGAACAAACCACACCGCAGACTTCTAAGCCAATCCAAGCCGGGGATATTGTGCTGGATCCTGCAGCACATACGGTTACAAAAAATGGTGTGCCATTAGACCTTTCACCGCGCGAGTTTGATCTGCTGCACGCCTTGATGCTGGATGCAGGAAAGGTGATCTTTACGGAAGATTTGCTGGCTCGGGTATGGGGTGCAGAATATGCTGATCAGCCGCAAGTGGTATATGTTCACATCCGTTGGCTACGTCAGAAGATTGAAGATGACCCTAACAACCCAACTCATATTATTACCGTGCGCGGCATTGGGTATAAGTTTGTTGGGTAGCTAAAAAGGGATTGCTTCGGCGCCGGCTGCTGGAGAGCATACGTAAAGGTTTGGCTGCAAACCGCTCCGTTTGTGATACTCCACTGTTACGGTACTGACAAAAGACTCAACTTGATCAGCGTTAACGAGTGCCACTGCGCAACCTCCAAAGCCGGCACCAGTCATCCGCGCGCCAAAGCAGGCATTGTGGTTGAGGGCTATTTCGACGATCCAATCTAATTCTAGGCGGGAGACTTCGTAATCATCGCGCAAGCTGAGATGGCTTTGCACCATGAGATCACCCATTTTGGCACAATCACCTTGGGCGAGGGCTTCGACAGCTTCTAAGGTGCGCTGATTTTCGGTAATGACGTGGCGTGCACGACGATAGGCAGTGGGCTCGAGGCGGTCTTTTTGGCTTTCCAACTGCGCCAAGCTAACATCGCGCAGGGCTTTTACTCCAAAAAATTCGGCAACTTGTTGGCATTGGCTGCGGCGTTCATTGTAAGCAGAGTCAACCAATTCCCGACGCGTGGCGGTATCCATTACCACGATGAGAGCGTGAGACGGGATGTGAACGTGGGATATTTCTAAGTTGCGGCAATCGAGCAGCATGGCGCTGCCTTTTTTGCCGGCAGCCGAAATCATCTGATCCATAATACCGCAATTCATGCCTACCCACTGATTTTCTGCTCGCTGGGCAAGCTTGGCAATGAAAGCTGGGTCGCGGCTTGGTTGGCGGGATGGTTCGTGAAAAGCCAGCACTGCCGCAACTTCTAAAGCCGCGGAAGAGGAAAGTCCTGCCCCAATAGGAATATCCCCAGCAATTACTCCTTGCCATGCGGTAATGGGCTGGTGAGCTTGGATTAACTCATGAGCTACCCCTTTGATGTACTCAACCCAGTTCACTTTTCCTTTGCTTAATTGGTTGAGTGAAAAAGTATCTTTTTGATGAAAATCCAGCGAATAAGCAGTTACTGTGTCATCGGTTGTAGGCTGCAGGGCGATCCAGACTGCCCGATCAATTGCCATAGGGAGCACAAACCCGTCATTATAATCCGTGTGTTCACCGATCAGGTTGACCCGCCCTGGGGCACGAATGAGCAAGGCTGGTTTTTGCTGGAATTGCTGATGAAAAGATTGAATAAGTGCATCAGGAAGCATAATGAACCTCCGAAAGTGATCTCAAGCGTTCAGCAGCTTGCTCTGCGGTGAGGTCGCGTTGCGATTCGGCAAGCATTTCATAGCCAACCATGAATTTTTTTACTGTAGCCGAGCGGAGCAACGGGGGGTAAAAATGAGCATGCAGCTGCCAATGTTCCGTAGAAGTCTTATGGGTATTGTTGTGGTTGGGGGCGTTATGCCAGCCCATGGAATAAGGGAAAGAGGTCTCAAAAAGGTTATCATAGCGAATGAGAAGCCGTTTGAGAATTTGGGCTAAGGCGAGCCGTTGATCAGGGTTGAGTTGCGGCAGCCGGCCAACGGGAAAGCGCGGCAGCAGCAAGGTTTCAAAGGGCCATACTGCCCAATAAGGCACAACGACCACCCAATAGTCATTTTCAATGATGATGCGTTCCTGTTTTTCCAATTCAAGAGATAAATAATCCAACAATAGGGGCTTATGATGTTCTTGGTAATAACGTAACTGTTGCTGATCTTCTTTAGAAGGGAGTTGAGGCAGTGCATTGCTCGCCCAGATTTGCCCATGCGGATGCGGGTTAGAACAGCCCATGATGGCGCCCTTATTTTCAAAGATTTGTACCCATAAGTATTGTTCTGACAGTTCGGCATATTGCTCTGCCCAAGTATCCACTACCGTGAGGATTTCACTGACCTGCATGTGAGCTAAGGTGAGATCGTGGCGCGGTGAAAAACAAAGTACGCGGCAGGTACCTTTTACGCTTTGAGCGCGCAGCAATTCATGTTCTGGCTGCTCTTCAGCGGGAGGATTGGGCAGCAGCGCCGAGAAGTCATTGGTGAAAACAAAGGTAGAGGTGTAGTGAGGGTTGCGAGCATTACCGGCTCTTAAATTGCCGGGACAAAGGTAACAATTTTCATCATAAGCAGGACGATTTTCGGAGGGTGTTTTTTCCACTTGACCTTGCCATGGTCTTTGGGTGCGGTGAGGTGAAACGAGAATCCATTCATCAGCCAGTGGGTTATAACGACGGTGAGGATAGAGCATATTGTTCATAGGCGTATATTTATCATTTTACTATGAAATTTGCATCTGTAAAGAGTGTGGATACATGCCTAAGGAAAAGGTTGTGGTTTATGGAAGGAGGTGATAGGAAAAAGGGGGTGGCTTAGCAAGATGCCCGAAACTTAGGAAATGAAATGTGCAGGGTATAAACTAAAGCTCAAGAGGTGAGCGAACAAACCTAAAAAGAAAGCTAGTGATGGTAGTTAATTTGATTAAATAGAACATTAGTACTATAATTAGTATAGGATGGTCTTAAGAAAGCAAAAAAATCCCTATGCTAAGTATTTCACGCCCCAAGAAGCAGATATGCTCAAGAAAGCTGCTGCTCTACAGCATGAAGCGGACTTGCTGCGCGTGCTTATTCATCGCATTCTTGCTGCTTTGTCGCAGGAAGATGAAGCCCTATCCCTGGGTGATCAAGCAAAGCTTTATACGCTTATCTTGCGTGCCGTGTCTGCATTAGTAAGCCTTCAGCGGGGAAGTGCAGCCATTGGACCGGTGCAAAATTCCTTAGCGGATATGCTGGAATCTTTGCATAAAGAGCTGCCAGAGTGATATAATAAGCGGCTATGAATGTTAACAATTCTTTTTGGCGAGGGGTCAGTGCAGAACTGCCTATATTGCTAGGGGTTGCTCCTTTTGGGGTTATCTATGGAGCACTAGCAGTTCAAGCTGGGTTAGGTAAAACAGCGGCTCAGGCAATGTCTTCGATAGTTTTTGCCGGGTCTGCTCAATTTATTGCAGTACAGTTATTCAGCGCAGGGTCTTCCGCATTGCTGCTTTTGGCAGTAATTTTTGTTGTCAATCTGCGGCATGCCCTGTACAGCGCATCCATAGCACCCCATTTGCGCTCCCTTAGTTTGCCGTGGAAGGTAATGCTTTCTTACCTGCTTACTGATGAAGCTTATGCAGTGGCAATAACTCATTTTCAACAGGAAGAAGACCCTTCGCATAAGCATTGGTATTTATTTGGGGCAGGGATAACATTGTGGCTTTCATGGCAGGTCAGTACGGCAGTAGGCATTTTCATTGGCGCAGCTATGCCGCAGGATGTTCCATTAAGCTATGCACTGCCGCTTACGTTTATTGCTTTGTTAGTGCCAGGTTTGCGCAGCCGGCCGGCAATAGGGGCTGCTTTGGTTGGGGGAATTGCCGGGGCGGTTTTCTTTCAGCTGCCTTATAAGCTAGGGCTTATGCTGGCGGCACTGTTAGGCATCCTCGCGGGGATATGGCTGGAGGAACGCCCATGAACCCCTGGCTGTGGATCATTTTAGCCGGAATTATCACGTTTGGCATTCGCTTTTCTTTTATTTTTTTATTAGGCAAGATAGAGTTGCCGCAATGGCTTCAGCGTTCGCTGCGTTATGTACCAGCCGCAGTGCTTTCCGCCATCATTTTACCCGAGATGGTTTTCTATAAAGGCAAGTTCGATGTGTCATGGCATAATCCACAATGGTTGGCAGGTGCTGTGGCAGTGGTAGTTGCCTATTGGACGCGCAGCATGCTTTGGACAGTGGGAGCTGGTATGGCAGTGTTCATGCTGCTTCAGTCCATGCTATCCCCCTAAACTATTAGGTTTTGGCTGTTTCTTCTTCTTCACTGCGAGGCTATCTCAAACGCTATATAACAGACTTTCGGGCTTTCAGTGCTCAAGCGGAAGGCTTTTGTTTGCGCAACTATCAATGGGAAGCTGCTCAGGCAATATTGAACGCAATTCAACGTATGCAGTCAGACGCGCTGGTTGTGATGTTTCCGCGTCAGAGTGGCAAGAATACCCTGCAAGCTCAGTTAGAGGCGTATTTACTTTGGCGGTACCAATGGAAGGCAGTTGAGATGGTGAAGGTTTCACCCACTTGGAAACCGCAAAGCATTAATGCTATGCAGCGTCTGGAAAGCGTGCTGCAAGCCAATCGGTTGACGCGCCGGCACTGGCGCAAAGAAAGCGGCTATATCTATCGTTGCGGAAAGGCGAGACTGGTGTTTTTCTCAGGTTCGCTGCATACCAACATTGTTGGGGCAACGGCAAGTTTGCTGCTGCAGCTTGATGAAGCCCAAGATATCTTGCCAGAAAAATACGATAAGGATATTGCACCAATGGCTGCAGCAAGCAATGCTCCGGTGGTTTTTTGGGGAACAGCTTGGACAGCGGAGACGCTGTTGGGACGCGAATTAAGGGCTGCTCAGCGCCTTGAACAGAGGGATGGACGAAAACGGGCTTTTGTGTTGGATGCCACCCGCGTGGCACAGGAGGTGCCGGCATACGGCCATTTTGTTGAGCAGCAAGTCCAGCGGCTTGGACGTCAGCATCCTTTAGTGCGCACCCAATATTTTTCAGAGGAAATAAGCACTGAAGGCAGGCTGTTTTCAGCTGCTCGTTTGGCATTGATGCAAGGCAATCACTCGGTGCAATATCAGCCGCAGGCGAACGAGTGCTATGCACTGCTGATGGATGTAGGTGGCGAGGAGCATAATGGTTTATCTGCAGAAACAACCGCCACAACACCATTGTTAACCCAAGCCTCTGGACAGCGCGATTCATCTGCCTTGACAGTGGTGCAGTTGGTTTTCTCTTTAAGTGCCGATCAGGTTGACAAGCGCATTGTATATCAAGTGGTTCAGCGTTACGAATGGACGGGCTTAGCGCATACTGTTCTTTATGGACAAGTGAAAGCTTTGATGGAACATTGGCAAGCCCGCTATTTGGTGATTGATGCTAGTGGTTTAGGAATGGGATTAGCTTCGTTTCTGCAGCAGGCTTTTGTTGGTCGGGTTATCCCATTTGTTTTTACCGCCCAATCCAAGTCGCGGTTGGGGTGGGATTTTATAGCCCTCATTGAGAGTGGCAGGTACAAGGAATATACTGTAAGTGGAGTGGATGCGGATGATCAGAGTGTACGCTTGCAGGTACGGTTTTATGAGCAATTAAAGCATATTGAGCATCAGGTTAAAGCAGAACGCGGCAATTTGCTGCAATGGGGAGTTCCGCCGAATGCACGCGATCCGCTTAGCGGTGGTTTTCTCCATGATGATTTGGTGATTTCAGCTGCGCTTTGCGCTTGCTTGGATGAGCTGAATTGGGGCGAAGGTTACTCGGTGGTGATCCACCCGCGCGATCCACTGCAAGAGGGAATGGAATATTAGACTAAGGAGGTAGTAGAGCCTTTATGAAACCCTCGTCAATAGAAGTCAAGCTTAATGTTGTCCTGGATGTACTGGATCGGCTTGAGCAAAAGGTCGATCATATTGAAGAGCGGCTGCGCTGTTCGGAAGTGGCCGGAGCGCGTTTCACCGCCGAATTAGAAGCCTTATCTGTAAAGGAATCCCAAACCCTTGCTCGGTTGGAGAAAGCTGAGGCTATGGTATTTGGCATGCCTAATAAATCCGCTTTGCAGCAGTTGGAAGAGCGGGTAGCGCGTTTAGAACCGCCCGTAAAGGTTTTTTTGTGGGTTGGAAGCATCATTGGCGCAGCAGTTTTAGCTTTACTATGGGCATTGATGACGCAGCAGGCAGTACTCAGTTTTCCATGAGCGCAGTCTCAATAACTTGATTGATGGAGAAATCATGACATTGCAGATAAAAGCGCACAATTTCCTCCAAAGCATCAAGCGGAATTGACCCGATAATTTCTGTTCCCGCCACACTTACGCCATACCGCGCCGCTTCGAATCTGACTGTTTCAAGCACGCGATGGAGCGGAGTTTTTGTGTAATTGATCATGTTGATGGAGACTTGAACCATGCCTTTCTCTTGCAAGTCAACTCCCATGGCACGCACATAACGGTAACCGCCGTTTATATGGCGAATGGTTTTAGCTATTCGGTTGGCGAGTTCAATATCGCGGCTGTTGAGGTTGATGTTGAAGGCGATGAGCGGGAAACGCGCCCCGCATACTGTTGCCCCACTTTTAGGGTTGAACACAGCAGGTCCTTCATCTGGTTTCCAGTCAGGGTCCTGAATTTTTTCGATTAAGCCTTCGTATTCCCCTTTGCGGATGTTGGGCAGGTTTTCGCGTTCAGGTCGAGTAGCAGATTGCTCATAATAATAGACCGGCACACCTAATTCTCCTAAAAATTTACCCATTTGACGCGAAATTTCCACCGCCTCTTTCATTTCCATGTTGCGCAAAGGTACAAAAGGCATCACATCCAAGGCGCCAAGCCGGGGGTGTGAGCCGCGGTGATTCCGCATGTCAATTTCTTGGACTGCTAATTGGGCGAGTGCCTTACTAGCTTCCAGCACGGCTTGGGGCGGTCCTAGATAGGTGAACACCGAGCGGTTATGATCGGGATCAGAAGAGTGATCAATAAGCTTCACCCCTTCAGTACGTTGAATCACCTCAGCGCACTGCTCGATGAAGGCTGAGTTTCTCCCTTCGCTTAGATTAGGGATGGCTAACAAGAGAGGTCGAGAGGGCTTATTCATATATCCTCACACATTTTTTATCGTTATTAGGGCTGATTATATCATATTTGACAAAACCCCTTTAGAGCTTTAAAATAAGCTGACAAAAGAATTATGAAAATTACACTTGCTCTTGCACAAATCAATACGCAATTAGGCAACCTCGAAGCTAATCTAGAAAAGCATTTGATGTATATTCAGCAAGCACGCCAAGCAGGGGCGGAGCTGATTTTGTTTCCGGAGCTCTCGCTTTGCGGCTATATCCTTCAAGATTTGGCTTCAGCGGTAGCGCGACGTCCTTCTAAAGATGAGCCTCTTTTTCGCCCATTGCTTGAAGCAAGCCATGATATTGATATTGTCGTAGGGTTTGTAGATGAAGATCCGCGCTCGCGGTTTTACATTGCAGCTGCTTACCTTTCTCAAGGAGAGTTCATTCATGTGCACCATAAAGTCTATCTGCCAACCTACACATTATTTGATGAGGGAAGATTCTTTGCTCCGGGAAATGCCATCCGAGCATTTGATACGCGCTTTGGACGGATGGGATTGCTGATCTGTGAGGATTTTTGGCATGTATCGCCGCCATATTTGCTCTGGCTTGATGGAGCAGAAATTTTCTTATTCATCTCTGCTTCACCTGGCAGGGGATTAACGAATGAACCAAAATTAGCCGTAGCCCATTGGGTGGAATCTGTTAGTGCAGCTTATGCTTCCTTTTTCACATCCTTTGTTGCTCATACCAATCGTGTAGGGTATGAAGATGGGTTAAATTTTTGGGGGGGTGCTGCCATGTATGACCCTAATGGAAGGCTGATTGCTCAAGGACCCTATCATGAAGAGGCACTTACTTTTGCAGAAATTGATTTGCATACCATTCACCGTACGCGAGCGCGGCTGCCGTTGTTGCGAGATGAACGCCCCGCTCTTGTTTTACGCGAACTGCAACGCATTTTAGCTAAAGAGAGTCAATGATATGATTCACATTGACCTGACAATCAATACGGATTTAGTACGCAAGATATTGATAGGCTTTATTCGCAGTGAAATTACGCGGGTTGGAATGCAGCGCGCTGTCATTGGGCTTTCAGGGGGAATAGATTCGGCTCTTTCTGCTTTCCTAGCCGTAGAAGCCTTAGGGGCAGAAAACGTGCTGGCTGTTTGCATGCCTTACCGCACCTCGGTACCAGAATCATTAGCTCATGCTCAATTGGTGATAGAACAGTTGAATATCCCCTCGGTTATTATACCGATCACTGAGATGGTGGAGCCATTGTTCAATCGCGATCCGCAGATGAGCCAAGAGCGGCGCGGTAATATCATGGCGCGGGAGCGAATGATTATTCTTTATGATCAGTCTGCAGTTTTCCGCGGCTTGGTTGTCGGCACTTCAAACAAAACGGAGATTTTGCTTGGCTACAGCACCCTCTATGGTGATTCGGCTTGCGCAATCAATCCCATTGGTGATTTGTATAAAGCGCAGGTGCGTCAGCTGGCGCGTGCGTTGGGCGTGCCCCAAGTGATCATTGATAAACCACCGACAGCAGACCTATGGCAAGGACAAACCGATGAGGGTGAGCTGGGTTTCACCTATGAAATGGCTGATAAACTGCTTTATCTCCTTGTGGATGAACGCTATACTCCTCAGGATTGTATTGCTGAAGGTTTTGATGAAAAGTTTGTGAATACTGTTATGGAAAGAATGCGCCGCAATCACTTTAAGCGCATGCTGCCACCGATTGCGAAATTGGGCAGCCGTACGGTGGGGTATGATTTTCTGTATCTGCGTGATTGGGGTACATAACCTTCATTTGTGATCCATTATGCTCAATGAGCTTGGAGGCTCTCGACGATGTTAAGAATAGTCTGGATAGGATTTTTAATCGTGTGTGCAGCAGTCCCATTGCTGGTGTTGGCTTGGTTGTTCAGTCTGCCGGGCACATGGGGTCTGTATATTTGGGAAAATGATGTAGATTTGCAGATCATTCTCTTGGCTGTTTTGGGCATATTATCGCTGGTTTTGCTGGCAACTACTGGGTTTGCGTTAGTTGTTCGTTCGCCATGGCTGAAGGTGCTGCAGCCTTTTACTAGTGCTGCAGCAATTTTGGGCATGCTCTATGGGTTGGGCATCTTGGGATATGTGTTGTTTAATTCTCTGCCGCTATTGCCATCTACACCGCCGTTGCTGCTGGTCTCAGAACGCCGCGGGCAGCATGGAGTGCCTGATCTGCTGCTTTCTTTTCGTACAGAAAAGCCAACAATCCATACACTGCGCTATGGAATCACCGAGCTCGATGTTGAAATTCGCGAGGAGCAGTCCAAACGCGAACATGTTTTTGTTTTTAGCGACCTTCTGCCCAACACGCGTTATGTTTGGCAGTTGGATAATGGTGAACAGCACACTTTTCTAACTCCATTTGTGTCAGAACCTACTGACAGCGAACAACCTCTGCTGCGCTTAGGCGTGGGAGGAGACCCACAGCTAGGGGAAGATATTGGCAAAGATATATATCAAAAAGCAGGGGACGCTGCTGTGCTTAAATCTGTTTTAAATTATGCTTCTCAGCCACAGAGGGGGTATCATGCATTTTTTATTTTGGGAGATTTGGTTCATTTAGGGTTGGAAAGTGAACACTGGCGGAAGGCATTGGATACGATCTCGCCATACAGCCTTAATTTGCCCCTCCGACCCATTTTAGGCAACCATGATGCTATCGTCAACGGCGCTTATCGCTTTAAGGCGTACTTTCAGCCCCCGTTGCCGGCGAATGATGGAGCAAAAGCGGCGAATAGTGCACAAGAGTCTGCGTTGTATAATCGAGTGGATATTGGTAAAGTACACATTTTGCTTCTTTGCGTACCATGGAGCGATTCAAAAAGCTTTGGCAAAGAGCAGGAAAAGTGGCTCATTGAGCAATTGAAATCCATCCCCCGCGAGGAATGGCGGATTGTGATGATGCACTCAATGGTATATGCCTCTGGAGATATATATTATGGTATGCCGTGGTACGATCCGCCGGATATGGTGGAAAAGGTGGCTCCGATCTTCGAGAAGTATAAAGTAGATTTGGTGTTGAGCGGCCACAATCACTTAATGGAGTATTTAGAGAAGAAAGGGGTTACCTACGTTGTCATCGGGACGCTGGGAGGTAATTTGGAAAAAGTGCGCTTTGTTTCCGAAGCCTCCAAATGGCGCAACAATAATACCTATGGGTTTGCAGAAGTGCAGATATATGATCAGAGGATTGAGCTTATATTTCGCGATCAGACAGGCAAAGAGATAAAGACCTTCATCATACAAAAGCGCAGGAATTAGAGTCGCCGGGTGATGTAAAACGTGCATACCCCATCTGCTTGAACTGGGTTTTCATCATAGGAAAATTGCACAAGGCGGCGAGTGAGGAAGAGATTCCACTCTGTAGGAGCAAGGATCCAGCGTCGAAAGAGTTTATGGGTGATGAGTGAAGGCAGCCCAAAAGCGTGTCCCCATTCAAAGATGGCAAAAGCCTGAGGAGAAAAATAGTGCCAATAGCGCTCAATAGCAAAGCCGGCTTGTTCCAAGCGGGCTTGCCATACTTCAGGTGGATCGCAGTGGTGATGACGGGCAATAAAGTTGAAGAAGGCTCTGTAACGTTCTGCAATCCAATGCAAACCCATTTGATCGAGCCGCTTGGCAATAGACAAACTTGGCAAGAAGTTATGATTAGGGACACAGAAGACGAAAAGTGCTCCCGGGTGTAAAACACGCTGCACTTCCGCTAGCACGGGATCTAGATTTTCAATATGTTCGAGGACACTGTTGGAGATAGCTGTATGAAAAAATTGGTTGGGAAAAGGCAAATGTGCGCCTTCGGCGCATAGAGGCAAGGAATAAACAGCATATCCATTCGCTTTACGGCGGGCTGCTTGGCGGAGCGGCCCAAACCAGGGATCAACACCTGCAGTAATGGGTTGATTGAAAGTCGTAGAAGCGAAGTGTCCATCTCCGCAGCCGAGATCTAAAATTGGGGGAGAAAGGGAAATATCTTCGTAAGCGCGAGCTTCAACGGCGCGCAGCATAGCTCTAAAGTAAGGCAATTCGCGCAAATTTAACCACAAATAGTCCTTGGCAGAATGTAACACGGAAACATTATAACATTAAAAATGATTTCACCTATTGACACGTTATGGCATTTTATGGTAAAATGAAAACGATTTCCAATTAAGTTGTCTTTCAATTACATGTCTTATGGATAGTAAGGCTACGCGATGAAAGAACAATACTCTATCCAAGTTATGTAGTATGCTCGCGCGAAAACACCATTCGTGATGAGCTTTTTGTGCTTAACATTAAGTGAAGGTTTAAAGGAGGTGATAGGCAACAAAATAATTAAGAAAATAGTAGAAAAAGAAAAGTCTCTTTAGTTGGTTTTTCTCGAAGCTTTATCTCAATTCATTGTTGATCACAAAGTTAGGAGAATGAAAAAATGAAGCACAAATTATTTTTTACTCTAACTGCTTTTGTTGTATTAGCGACGTTGTTGGCTTCTTGTGCTGCGCCTGCTACGCCACAGGTGGTTGAAAAAGTTGTAGAGAAAACTGTGGTGCAGACAGAGGTTGTAGAAAAACAAGTGGAAGTTGTGGTTACCCCAACTGCACAGCCGGAACCAGAGGTAAAATACATTGAAGGTTTCCCTGCAGCGGATGAGAACGAAGCCAAGACGGCATTAGCAGCTTGGGAAGCTGCAGACAAAGGACAGCCTGATCCAGCTTGGAAGGGCAAGAAATTCACCATAGCTGTTTATTCTGCAGGACAACGCGGTGCTATTTCTGGTCCTACATATTTCTTCCGCAAGAAATTTGAGGAGCTGACTGGTGCCACTTATGACATTGTAGAAATTCCTTTTGCTGAAATGAAGGAAAAGATCACTGCTGACTTCGAGACAGGAGCCAATCAATATGATATGATCATCAACTGCTCCAATTTCTATGGTGATTATATTCAGAATGATTGGATTCAACCCATTGATCAATTCTTTGACAATCCTAAATTCCCGAAATGGGATCGCGATTCAGTCTCTCCGCAAGTTGCCGCGTTGATGAAATGGGGCGATAAATGGTATGGGACCAGCTACGATCACGACGCTATGGTTCTGTATTATCGCAGTGATGTTGTGAATGATCCTAAGTGGCAAGAAGAATACAAGAAAGAAACTGGCGAAGATATGCCAGTTGCCATGGATACCTGGGAGGATGTAATCAAGATCGCCAAATTCTTCAATGGCAAGGATTGGAATGGCGATGGTGATCCTGATCAGGGAATTACCATGCACCTCAAAGTTGGTGGTCAGGGCTTCTTCCACTACATGGCATTCTCTGCACCATACGTTGTGCTGCCATACCCAGGGGAACCAGTAACCAAAGTTACAAAGTATCACAACGTATATTGGTTTGATCCAGATACTATGGAACCCCTCATCAACTCTCCCGGTCATGTACGCGCTTTAGAGAAGATGATCGAACTTTCTAAAGCCGGTTCTTCGGCGATGTGGGGATGGAGCTTAGGCGAGGCTTGGGCGCAATTCTTAAGCGGCAAAGCAATGATGGTCTTTTCTTGGGGAGACGTTGGTTCCTTGGCAGAGGACAAAACCCAGTCGGTCATTATGGGCAAATGGAATGCCCGCGGTCTGCCTGGCACAAAGGAACCCTATTCTTTTGAGAAGAAAACTTTCTTGAAACTGGATAAGCCCAACATGGTCGCTCAACAGGTTGGCTGCTCATGGCATCCGGTCATTTCCAAGAAAGCTAAAGAGCCAGAACTTGCTTACTACTGGATGGCACTCATGGCTACACCATCTATCAACCACTGGATGGTATCCTATGGGTGGACAGGGGTAGATCCTGGTACAACTTATGATTACTTCCCACCAGAAGGTACAGCTAAAGTAGAGGACTACGTGGCTGCAGGATGGGATCCAAGCGACGCACAAGCTTATGCTCGAGCTTATGCTGACAACTTCTATAAGTACCCCATTTGGCAGACTTACCTACGTATCCCCGGCACCACAGAAATGACCAATGTCAGCTTGGATACTCACTTGTCTGAAGCGATCACTGGCCAGGTTTCACCTCAAGAGGCGTTAGATCGAACCGCTGCTGATTGGAAGCAAATCATTGAGGAATATGGTAAAGATATGCTGTTGAAACTTTACCAAGAATCCATCGGATATGCGGGAGAATAAGCAATTCTGAAAAAATGATAAATGGGGGGGAGGAAATTAATCGTTTTTCCTCCCCTCTTTTATGGTTATAAGAGGGATTATGCAAGAGAAGAGTCGCTATAAGTATTTATTTGTAGTTCCCGGAATTGTTTGGGTATTATTATTTACGATATTCCCGCTCCTTTATTCATTGCGATTAAGTTTCTTCTACGCACGATTAGGAAAACCAGAAACATTTGCCGGATTTGGCAATTATATCCGCGCCTTTGGAGATTATCGGGCATGGAATACATTTGGGCAAACATTATTTTTTGTTTTCTGCAGTGTATTTTTTACCGTTACACTTGGTTTATTATTGGCGTTATTGTTTAATCGGCCTATGCCTGCGCGGCAATTATTCCGTTCAATATTTACTATGCCCATGTTCACAGCACCGATAGCCTTAGGGTATTTAGGTTTGACTATTTTTCATGAAGAAGTTGGGGCGGTAAATACCGTATTAAGAGCAATGGGGATGCTGAATTTACCGCGCTGGTTTTCCGATGTTTGGACTGCTCGAGCTGCTGTAGTTATCGTAGATGTATGGCAATGGACACCTTTCTGTTTTTTGGTTATTCTGGCTGGCCTTCAATCATTGCCGGAAGAAATATACGAAGCTGCTTATTTAGATACTTCCTCGGGATGGGATATTTTCAAGCATATAACCTTACCCCTTATTTCACCGGTATTATTTACCGTAACGATCTTACGTTTGGTAGAATCCTTCAAAATATTGGATCTGCCATTTAGTTTGACCAGCGGGGGACCGGGAGCCGCTACACAAAGTTATTCTTTTTTCATTTATCTGACAGGTTTGCGCAATTTTAATACGGGTTATGCTTCGGCTTTATCCTATATTCTTTTAATTGTCATGCTGCTGATTAGTATGACATTCTTTGGCCGCCTAAGAAAGAATTATGAGGATTGAAGGTAAAGGCATAAGGAGAAAATCTCATGACTATTTTACGCATATTAAAGAACACCGTAATATGGATTATAATCATTATCGCTACAGTATGGGTGTTCTTTCCTTTTTACTGGGCGATTGTTACCTCTTTAAAAATGCCGACTGTTATTCTAACGAAACCATCATTAATTCCATTTCTTGACTTTCAACCGACTCTAAGCAACTGGCAGCAGGAATTTAGCAATCGGTGGCCTGAAATCAGCAAGGGATTAAAAAATAGTGCCATTATTTCGATCGGGGCGGCTGCGATTGCAGTATTTCTTGGTACTATGGCGGGTTATGGCTTAGCGCGTTTTCGCTTCAATCGGTGGAAGAATAAGGATATGACCCTATGGTTTTTGTCTCAAAGATTTTTACCTCCTATTGTAACGGTTATACCCTTTTTCTTAGTGATGAAAAATATCGGGCTGATTGATCATCAGCTGGCTTTAATATTTGCGAACGCTACATTTACAATGCCCTTTGCTGTGTTAATTATGCGCGACGTATTTAGGGATATTCCAAAGGAGTTGGAAGAATCAGCTTATGTGGATGGTGCTTCGCCGCTCACTGCCTTTTTCCATATCGCCCTTCCGCTTGCAGCGCCGGCTATTGCCGCAGCAGCGGTCATTTGTTTTGCGTTTTCATGGAATGAATTTCTTTTTGCTCTGATTCTCACTTATAAAAATGCACAACCGATTACGGTTGTGATTGCTGGGGTTGAACACACACAAGGTATTCAATTCTGGTTTGTTGCCACTCGCTTGTTGTTAGCCATACTACCTCCGACGTTGCTAGCTCTAACTGCCCAACGGTATATTGTGCGCGGTTTGACCTTAGGTGCAGTAAAAGGCTAATGTGTTTATGGAAGTGGTTATGCTTATTAAAGCAAGCTGCTTGTACAACAAGCAGCTTGCTTGTTTTTAGGGATTATAAAGAAAGTTTTTGCCAGCCGCTTTCTATCCGCTTTAAGGTTTCTTCCCAAGAACGAATGCCGCTGACCGTATCGGCGGCTTCGACACAACATGCTCCAACGGCTACCGCTGCTTCGGCGGCTTTTTCTAAGGAAAAACCATGCAATAAGGCGCATAAGAAGCCGGCAATGGTAGCATCGCCTGAACCGGCTGTGCCGACAACGTTGACTTTAAAACACGGTTCCCAGTGTTCCTTAGCTGCCCATTCTTCACTTTTAATGGGAAGCACTTGGCTAAGTGCTTTTATGGATGAGAAATCTGCTGTGCGAAGGTATAAACCGCGATAGCCGCATTTAAAGCCAACAACTTTTGCCCCCATTTCAAGAAGCTGTTGGCTTATTGTGGATAAGAACTCTGGGGTGATCAGGGGCAAGATGTCACCATTGTTGGATTGCTGAAACATTTGATCGTACAGCGGTCGGTTCAATAATAACAAAATTTCCTCAATACTGGGCAGAAAAATATCCACGTATGGCAAGGCGGCCGAAAGAATGGTCTTCCATGGAGCTCTAGCTGCTGAGGATGCCGGATCAGGAAAAGACATGTCCATAGAAGTGATCACGCCTTTCTCTTTTGCTCTACGGAATATGGCAGGAAGCTGTGTTTCACCTTCTTCTGTCATGCGCTTCATAAGGGGGGGATAGCCAAAATGGAATAGTTTTGCACCTTCCAATTGTTCGTATCGTATGTCGTCTTTGTCAAATGTATCATTAGCACCCGGGTTATGCAAAAAACTGCGATCAACATTCGGAGGGCTGATGACGATTGTGTAAGATGTGTTTGAGGCAGGATCAATAACTATTCCCTCACTGACACTGCTGCCAAACTGAGCAAGGTATTGACGGACGATTTGCCCCAAAAAATCGTCGCCAATTTTTCCCATCAATAGAGTTGGCACGCCAAGCTTCCACAGACCCAGCCCAGTGTTGGAGACTACACCGCCGGTGGAAAAATTCATAGCTCCAACAAAAATCAAGTGACCGGGAGTAATCCCATGCTTGAATTGCTCTGATTTACATTGTGACATATCAGGAAAGATATCTATACAAATATGTCCGGCAACAATGGCTGTTGGTTTCATCGTAAAAAGCTCTCCTTATTCGTTAGGTTTTATGAACGCTCCATAATTTTAAGCGGCGAATGACTTCTGCTTTCATCTTTAGCTTGCCTTGTTGCAGTATATCGGTTGATTTGCGGCAGCCGATAATTTGCTGAATGTTGGGTTTTTCATCTAATTGAGATAGTGCTTCACGAACACCTTCAAAGAAGGTTTGTTTAAGCACTGTGCCAATATTGACTTTGGTTACTCCTAACGCAATAGCTTGAGGAATAGCTGCCTCAGGGAAACCGCTGCCACCATGAACAACAAGAGGTATGCCAACCTTGTTATGAATTTCTTCCAGCCGCTTGAAATCAATCTCAGCGTTGCCTTTTGTCATTACATGAACATTGCCGATTGATACGGAAAGAGCATCAACCTCCGTTTCAGCAACAAAGCGAGCTGCTTCATCAGGATCAGTTGGGGAACCTTCTTCGTGTCCTATTTCGCCGGAAGCATCCGGCAAAGTACCCAACTCGGCTTCTACGCTCACGTTTACAGCATGGGCGGTTTCCACGACTTTACGGGTTTGCCGTATATTTTCAGTGAAAGGCAGCCCACTGCTATCTAACATAACGGCATTGAATCCTGCTTTAATGCCACGTACAATCTGAGTGTAGGTTTGAACTTCGTTTAAGATGAGTGCCATAGGCACTTTTGAATTTTTAGCTGTTTCAAGACCTAAGGCAGCAAGCCGTTCTAGCCCCCCCTGATTGAACCATTCGGCGTCCATCATAACGCCACCAAAGCCAATGATTACAGGAACATTGAGAAACTCGGCGGCTTCTACAACCGCTTCTAATGAATAAATATCCCAAGCTTCAAAATAACAGATGGCAATATGTTTCTGTTGAGCCTGACGAAGCAATTCGGTGAATGGTATCAGCATAATGTCTCCTTTAAATGTCTGCTTGTGTGGGAAAATGGATTTATTACAGTATATCATAAAACAAGTGAAAAAAAGATAGAGAAAAAGAAATAAGTGAGAAGTAATGCACAGGATCACGCAACGATACGAGGAAAAACGAGAGATTGCAAGAGGAGATCTCATAAAAAAATTGCAACACCCGAATTTCTTTACTTTTAAAGTTTTAAAGTAGTGATATAATTTTGCCTAGTTAGAGTTGTTTTAGCGAGAAAGTAGATGGTGAAAAGTAATTTTTGAAAGGGAGGGGCAACGTATGATTTATCAAGCAGCAGAAAACCGCTACGATCAAATGGAATATCGGCGCTGCGGACGCAGTGGGTTGAAACTGCCAGCTATTTCATTGGGTCTTTGGTATAACTTTGGCGGCATAGATCCATTGGAAAATGCACGGCAGATGCTGCGGCGGGCGTTTGATTTGGGCATTACCCATTTTGACCTAGCCAACAACTATGGACCGCCGCCGGGTTCTGCAGAGGAGAATTTTGGTAAAATTCTTGCCCAAGATTTTGCCTCATATCGTGATGAGTTAATCATCTCAACTAAGGCTGGTTATTATATGTGGCCCGGCCCTTATGGAGAATGGGGCTCGCGCAAGTACTTGATTGCAAGCATAGACCAAAGCTTGAAGCGTATGGGACTCTCGTATGTAGATATTTTCTACAGTCATCGTCCTGATCCTGAAACCCCAATGGAAGAGACGATGAGCGCACTGGATTATATTGTACGCAGCGGGCGGGCATTATATGTAGGTATTTCAACATATTCACCTCAACAAACCAAACTGGCCGCTGAGATTCTAAGATCACTTGGCACGCCTTGTTTAATTCATCAACCTCGCTACAATATGTTCGATCGCTGGATAGAAGAGGGATTGCTTGACGTTCTGGCAGAAGAAGGCATAGGATGTATTGGCTTTTCTCCATTGTGCCAAGGCATACTGACAGATAAATATCTTAAACAAATACCACCAGAGTCGCGAGCAGGCAAATGGGAAAATAAGCTGCATTGGGGAGATAGCGTAAATCCGCAGCGCATTGAAAAAGCCCGTAAGTTGAACGAGGTTGCGTTGCGCCGCGGGCAAAGCTTAGCCCAAATGGCAATCGCATGGGTACTGCGTCATAAAGAAATGACTTCAGCTTTAATCGGCGCTAGCAAGGTAAGCCAAATTGAAGAGGCGGTTGGTGCATTGCGCAATTTATCCTTCACTCAAGATGAATTGGCTGAAATTGACAGCATTTTAGGTGAATAAAAGTGAATTTGTGATTTTTTGCATTGTATATAATTTGGTGGTGATTGATATCGTTTTATGGTAAAATAATTAAGTTTTCGGGTGTTACTCACGGAGGCAAAAACTATGAATGAGTCCAGCAAATGGCGCAGTGTGCAATTATCCGAAATGTTTAAAATCAACAATTCGAATTTGCAATTGCGCAAACAGTTCATACGTTTATCGGAAGAGGATGTTGAAATCCTCAAGCAATTAAAGCCGTGGGCGGAAAAATATGCTGAAATTATTGCTTATGATTTCTATGAACACCAATTTAGTTTTCCAGCCACTTTAGCTTTTTTTAAAGCTCATGCCCAGAAAAAAGGAAAGACCTTGCAATCACTGCGCGAACATTTGCAAAAAATGCAGGCAGCTTATTTCTTGCAAATCTTTGAAGAAGCTGAACAGGGTGGTGATTTTGGGACGAATTACTTTGAGCGCCGTTTGAAAGTAGGCAAAATTCACAATGTGATAAATCTCCCCTTAAAATGGTATGTAGGCAGCTATACTTTATATCAAGAACTGGTAAGCAAATATTTACGCGAGGCTTTTCCGCTGCGGGTTAATTTTTGGCGAAAAGCCGAACATGCGATCTTTACCGTGTTTAACTATGATATTCAATCTGTAGTGGACGCGTTCTTTTATGATTACCTGCAAGCTGTTGGGTTGGATTTGGCAGCTATTGACGTACGCGAGGCAAGAGAAGACTTATCAGAGTATTATGAAACGCTAAAGAATAATGTAAGACTAGTTATCGAAGAAACGGTACGAACCAGTGCCGAACTTTCAGCTACTAGTAGGGAGTTAGCGAGCGCTACCCAGCAAGTCGCTGAAGCCACCAATCAAATTGCTTTAACTATTCAGCACCTGGCTGATGGAGCAACCTTGCAGGCGGAGACGGCAGCAAAAACGGCGAATGCGGTTGAGCAAATGACGCGTTCTATACAGAGTGTTTCCGAAGGAGCTCAAGAACAGGCAAAAGCAACCATGCAGACCATGCAGGCTATGGATCAATTGGCTATCAGCATTGAGGGCATTCAAGAAGGGGCAGTTGAGCAGGCTCAACGGATGGAGCAGGTAACTGAGATGGGTAATATCCTCATTGAGGCGATCAGCAGCGTTGATGAAGCTCGCAATGAAGTGAGTCAGGAATCGCAGCGTGCGTTGGAAGCAGCATTAAGTGGATCTGAGATCATTGCTCAAACTGTCAGCGGTATGGGAAAGCTGCGCCAAGCAACCGAACAATTAGCAGATAAAGTGCGCCATATGGGCGAAAGCTCAGCGAAAATTGGCACAGTGGTTGAGACGATTAAGGATATAGCCAGCCAAACCAATTTATTGGCATTGAATGCAGCCATTGAAGCAGCTCGGGCTGGTGAGCATGGCAAAGGCTTCGGCGTTGTAGCAAAAGAGGTATATAAGCTGGCTGAAAGCACTGCTCAGGCGACAAAGGAAATTTCTGACATGATCAAAGCGGTGCAAACGGATGCAGAAGAAGCAGTCCATGCCATGCAGCGCGCCGGGGAGGATGTCGCTCAGGCGGTTAAACTTACCGATCAAGCCGGTGCTGCCTTTGAGACGATTACAGCCTATACGCGCACGTCTTCGGAAAAGGTGGAAATAATCCGCGAAGCAATTCAAGCTGTGCGTTCGGCTTATACCCAAATGGATGAGGTACTTAAGGAAGTGGCAGCAATCACTGAACGCAATAAGCAGGCTGCAGTAGAGATGGGAAACATGAGCCGCATTGTTGTTGACAGCATGGACCGGGTATCTTCGGTAACAGAGCAAAATACTGAGGCTATGAAAGCAATGACTGAAAGTGCAAATGCAGTCTCCAGTTCAGTGGAAAATACTGCCAGTATAAGCGAGGAAAATAGTGCCTCAGCTGAGCAAATGAGCGCCTCGACTGAAGAGATGAGCGCACAGATGGTTGAGCTTTCTATCACAGCTCAAAGGTTGAAAGAAATGGCACTCAGGCTGCAAGAGATTGTAGCTAAATTTAAACTCGAAGGGACATAATGAACAATGAAAGCACTACGTATTCATGGTATCCATGATTTGCGGTTAGGAGAAGAACCTGTACCGCAACCAAAGGATGGCGAGGCGCTGCTGAGAGTAACAGCAGTTGGCGTCTGCGGTTCGGATGTTCACTGGTTTACGGAAGGCGGTATTGGGGGTACTTATCTGGAAGAACCGCTGATTTTAGGGCATGAGTTTTGCGCGGTAGTGGAAAGCGGTCCCCTGAAAGGGAAACGGGTTACCGTGGAACCGGCTATTCCATGCGGAGAGTGTGAATTTTGCCGCGAAGGCAAACCTAATGTGTGCCAGAATATTCGCTTTGCCGGCACGCTGGGGGTTGATGGTGCATTGCGGGAATATATAACCTACCCGCAAGAGAACCTCTTTCCGCTGCCAGATTCTATTGGTGATGCAGAGGGTACTTTATTAGAGACACTTGGCATTGGGCTTCACGCGCTACTGCTTGGGCATTTGCAGCCTGGAATGGATGTAGGGGTGTATGGTGCTGGGCCGGTTGGTTTAGTTACTTTGCTTTCTGCAAAAGCAGCTGGGGCTAATCGCATTTTTGTTACAGATATTCTGCCTTCACGTTTGGAGTTTGCGAAGAAGATGGGTGCCACGGATGTGTTTTTAGCAGATGGCAGTGAAGCTTCTCAAATTCTCAAAGCAACTCATCAGCGCGGGGTTGATGTGAGCTTTGAAGCAGCCGGTGTGGATGAAGCAGTGGAAACGGCTATGGAGACAGCTAAACCGGGTGGAAGAGCGGTCATCATCGGAATCCCGGCAGAAGATCGCACTACATTTAAAGCCTCTACTGCGCGCCGTAAAGGTTTAACTATACTTATTTGCCGCCGTATGAAATTTACTTATCCACGCGCTATTGCTCTTGTAGAATCAGGCAAAATCAACATTAAACCTCTTGTTACTCATGTTTTTCCGTTTGAAGAATCTGAAAAGGCGTTTTATGTTGCTGAAGCGCGCGAAGGTATAAAAGTGGTAATTCAAATCCATGATAGTCAGCAGCCGCAAGGCTAGTCAGATGTTGTGAAAGGTTTATCATGAACGTCATTCAGCTTGAACAACAATTGAATGATTTTAATCCAGATGTTAGGCGGGAAGCCTTAAAGGAATTGGAGCGGTTGGTGGAAGCTGGCAATATTCACCTGCCAGAAATGCAAGATGTGGCAAATATGCATTGTCATACCTTTTTTTCCTTCAACGCTTATGGTTATTCTCCAACTGGATTAGCATGGCTAGCAAAGAAGAATGGTTATAAATACATGGGGATTGTTGATTTTGATGTGCTGGACGGAGTCGAGGAATTCCTTTCAGCATGCGATACCCTACAAGTAAAGGGGAGTGCCGGCGTGGAAACGCGGGTATTTATTCCAGAAGTTTCAAGCCGCGAAATCAATTCACCAGGCGAACCGGGTATTTAATACACGATGGCAATTGGGTTTATCGCCAATACGGTACCCCCTGCAGTTGCCCCTATTCTGGCAGATATGCGCCGCCGGGCAGAAGAGCGCAATCGGGCGATGGTTCAACGGCTTAACGCTTACCTTGATCCCGTGATGATTGATTACGATGCTGAAGTGCTCCCCCTTACCCCGGCCGGCACAGCTACAGAGCGCCACATTTTGGTTGCTTATCAGAAAGCAGCTGCAAAACTTAAAGGGGATGGTGTAGATGAATTTTGGGCTGAAAAAGTAGGTTTGCCGCTAGAAAAAATCTCTGCTTTAAGTAAAGATCCATCCGCTTTTCAGAACACTTTGCGTTCCAAGTTAATGAAGAAAGGCGGGGTGGGTTATGTCCAACCGGATGCCGGTGATTTTCCAAGTATTGAAGAAGTGAATCAGATGGCGCAAGCGAGTGGTGCCTTGCCTTGCGCTACTTGGTTGGATGGTCTTTCGACGGGTGAGCAAGCCATAACCGAACTGTTGGAGCTCCTCATCCAAAAAGGAGTGGTGGCTTTGAATATTGTTCCAGACCGTAACTGGAATATTGCGGATGAGAAACTGAAGCAAATCAAAGTGCAGAATCTTTATGACGTGGTGAAACTGGCTAAGGAATTGGATTTGCCGCTCAATATTGGTACAGAGATGAATAGTCCTGGTCAAAAGGTGATGGATGATTTCTCAGCGCCGGAATTAGCGCCAGTAAAAGAAGATTTTATTACTGGAGCGCAATTTATTGTTGGGCATACGGCATTAGCCCGCGCTTGCCAAAAAGGTTATCAAAGCGAATGGGCAAAAACATATTTGCCTACTCGCAAAGAAAGGAACGAATTTTATCAAACTCTTGGGAAAATATTGCCGCCGGGGTTTAAAGGAATGCTGATGTTGAAAGCTTTACCAGCAGAAGCATCTCCCGCGGAAGTGCTTCATTTGGTTAAACAGCAACTAAAATAAACACACTATGCAACATGGTAGAGGAAATATGACAGACAAACTAACGTTGTATCAATCGGCTATGGGAGAAATTCCCGATCGTTATTTGCTTTGGCCACTTTATGGTGCAGGGCTGGAAAATATGGGCGTTGATGGCAAACCAATCTTGGTTCCCTTGAGAGATATTAAAGACAATGAATTGTTGGTGCGCCATGATGCCTGCGGTCTGTGTTTTTCGGATGTAAAAGTCATCAATCAAGGGCAAAATCACCCGCGCATTTTCCGCGACATGAAAAAAGAGCCGGTAGTCTTAGGGCATGAAGTCTCTATGACGGTGATGAAAGTGGGAGACAAATTGCGCGACCGCTATAAAGTGGGGGATAAATTAATCATTGAAGCCGATATTTATATTAACGGTGTGAGCGTTGCTTATGGATATAGCTTGCAGGGTGGCTTATCTCAATATTCAATTATTGATGATCGCGTACTTAATACAGACACCGGCGATAATCTTATTCATATCAAAAAAGAGACTGGTTATGCTGAGGGTGCTTTAGTTGAGCCATGGGCATGTGTTGTTGCAGCCTATCGGTTGACCTATCGCACCAGCATAAAGAATGGCGGTACCTTATGGGTGATTGGAGCTGGTGGTAATGCGCCGTACACCATCAGCAATGGTTTTGATGAAGAATCGCATCCGGCGAAGCTTTACATGACCAATGTGCCTTCTGCTTTCGGTTCATGGTTGAAAGAACGCGCAAAGAGTACAGGTACAGAAGTAGTTGAAATAACCAATTTTGATGATGTACCCAAAGAATCCGTAGATGACATTGTCTTATTGGGGGCAGATGCGGATTTGATAGAAAAAGCGAGCCCGTATTTAGGGCAATTTGGCATGTTTGCGGTTATTGCAGATAAACCAATGACGCGGAAAGTCAGTGTGGATGTAGGTCGAATTCATTATATGCGGTGGGGTTACATTGGCAGCCAAGAGGCGGATATTGCCCAAGCTTATCAGCGCCATCCCATCCGTTCTGCACTCAAGCCAGGCGGTACAGCATGGTTTGTTGGGGCAGGCGGTCCTATTGGACGAATGCATGTACAGCGAGCAATCCAACTTCAAGATCATCCGGCAACCATAGTCGCTACTGATGTAAGCGATTTTCGGCTAAAGGACTTGTATGATTCCTTTAGTGAAGAGGCAAAAGCTAAAGGTATAGAATTTATTTGCCTGAATCCCACGCAGAAAGAAACGTATGAGAAGGGCATGGCTCGCTTTTTTGCATCTGGATTTGATGATGTTATTGTACTTGCTCCTATTGCAGCAGTGATTTCGGATGCAGCTTCACACCTTGCCCCACATGGTGTCATGAATGTCTTTGCCGGAGTAGGAAAAGGTACGATGGCGGAAATTGACCTGAGCAATTTATATCTTAAGAATGAAAGGTATATTGGCCACTCGGGCTCTAATATGGAAGACATGCTGATCACCCTGCGTCAAACAGAATCAGGCGAGCTTTCGCCTAATCGTGCTGTTGCCGCAATCGGTTCAATCCATGCTGCGCGGGATGGCATGCAGGCAGTGAAAGATCAGGTTTACCCCGGCAAAGTAGTGATTTACCTTCATATAAAGGAACTGCCGTTGACCACATTGGCGGAACTTAAAGATAAATTCCCTACTGTGTACGCTAAGTTGAAGAATGGCCGCGAGTGGACAAATGAAGCTGAAGCAGAATTTTTGCGTTTGATGCTGGTATAACGGCAGATTTGTAAGGATTTGAATATTTGCAAGTTGGTATAAAGCAGTTTGTAGCCTTGATTTTGCAAAGATTTGAATAAGTGTAAAAACAGATAAGGGTTGTTGAGACTGCAAAGTCAAGAATACAACCCTTATCTTATGGATTAAGGAGGTTTGCAATGCCTAGTGCTGTGATTTTCGGGGCCGGCAATATTGGACGAGGTTTTATTGGTCAGCTTTTTTCGGAATCTCGCTATGAAGTAAATTTTGTGGATGTAGATGAGACTCTTATTGGATGTTTGAATGAACGCAAAGCTTATCAAATTCATTTAGTGAGCAATGAACGGACAGAAGTTGTTGAGGTGGGGCCGGTAAGAGCTTTCCATGCTCAGGAAAAGGATGCGATTGCTGACGTTCTCGCCGAAGCGAAGGTTGCGGCAACAGCAGTTGGGGCGAGAGCTTTGCCTTCTCTGGCGCCTTTGGTTACTGCAGGGGTTATGCGCCGGGAAAAACGAAACATCAAAGAGCCTCTTAATATCCTTTTGTGTGAAAATTTAAAAGATGCTGCCGCGGTATTTCGGAATTTGGTTCTAGAACAATTGCCCAAGGATGTTCAACAATTTTGTCAGGAGTACGTCGGTTTTGTAGATACCGTAATCGGAAGGATGGTACCACCTCCTACACCTGAAATGCGCGCCCAAGACCCGACGTACATCGCTGTTGAACCGTATAAAGAACTGCCGGTGGATAAATCGGCTTGGAAGGGGGAAGTCCCATCCATCGTAGGGCTGCAGGCTTGTGATAACTTTGCTGCATATACCGCACGAAAGTTGTATGTGCATAATTGCGGGCATGCTTGCCTAGCATATTGGGGATTTTTAAAGGGCTACACTTACGGTTATGAAGCCCTGGCGGATAAACAGATTGCGGAAAGATTGGATGAGGCCTTATCGGAATCCATTCAAGGAATAGTTGCCGCGCATGGCGTCCAACGAGCTTGGTTGGAAGAACATAAGAGAGATTTATTGACTCGTTTCGCCAACCGCGCTTTGGGTGATACAATCATTCGGCTTGGCAGAGATCCAATTCGTAAGCTCGCTCCTAAAGACCGCCTGATCGGGGCAGCACATTTAGCAGAAGGATGCGGTGTAAAACCAAGTACTTTAGCTTTCGGGATTGCAGCCGGCTATTGTTTTGATGCAAAAGAAGATGAAATAGCCGTTTCTCTTCAACAGATGATCAGCGAGCTGGGCATTGAAGAAACAATGAACCGAGTAAGTGGATTGACGCAAGATCAGCCATTAACCCAAATGGTCATAGAGCATTATCACCGAATTAAACAAGGAAAAGCATTTGAGGAAGGCTAGTTATGATTGTAACCGTTACATTAAACCCAGGTGTGGATCGAACGCTAACGGTAGAAGAGTTGCGTTTTAATGAAGTTTTGAGGGCAAAAAAAGTGCAGTTGGATTGGGGCGGCAAGGGCTTGAACGTGGCGCGCACCCTGAAAATACTTGGTGAAGAAAGCCTTGCAACAGGACTAATTGGTGGAGCGAGCGGTGAGATGCTGCGCAAGGGGCTGAACTCACTTGGGGTAGCAAATGATTTTTTTGAGATCAAGCACGAGTCGCGCAGCAATTATGTCATTTTGGATGAGAAGAATCAGCGCCATATTAAGGTAAATGAACCTGGGCCTGTAGTTGATGAAGGGGAGTTGGCGGCTTTTGTTGAGTGGGTTTCGCAAACTGCCCAAGAAGGGGATTATTGGGTTTTCTGTGGTTCTTTGCCGCCTGGAGTACCCACACGGACTTATGCTGAGTTAATAAAGGCTGTAAAAGTGAGAGGTGCCAGAGCTTGTTTGGATAGCAGCGGTGAAGCTCTACGGCTTGGCATTGAGGCGCAACCTTACTTAGTGAAGCCGAACCGCGAAGAGCTGGAAGGCTTGACAGGCCGCAAGTTGAACTCGATTGAGGAGGTATTTTCTGCTGCGGTTGAGCTGCAGCAGAAAGGAGTGGAAATTGTATTGGTCTCGATGGGCGCAAAAGGGTTGATTGTAGCAGCCAAAGACATTCAGGAATTAATTCCAGCACCAAACATAGAAGAAAAAAACCCAACCGGAGCAGGGGATGCTTTATTGGCGGGGTTCATCTTAGCGGTAAAACAAGGATTTGCAATTGAACGAGCTGCTCGTTTAGCCGTTGCTGCGGGCAGTGCCGCTGCTTCAACAGCCGGCGTAGGAATTGATTCGCGCACAGATGTAGAAAGCTTGTACCGACGGATCGCACCTCAACAACGGCTACCGATTCTGCCGCCCTATTTAATGACATCAGAGCCGGGCTCTTTTGCAGAATCTACCATTGTTGAGCGCAAACCGAAAATCATTCAAGGGGTAATCGAGGATAATGAATATCCGCCGCAGATAGTGGCTTCTTTACGTGAGTTTGCTGAGGAGATTGCACATAAGCCAATTCAGCCTTTGCGGGAAAACGCGCCGGATACGGTTCTTTGGAATCAACACTGCAAACTCTACAAAGGGTACTTATGGACTGAACTGCCTTGGTATTTTGCCGAGACGTTTTTCTATCGCCGTCTGCTTGAGTGCGTGGGTTATTTCCAAGAAGGAGCGCAGTATGGCAAGGATGTTTTTGCCAAAGCAAAACAGCGTCAAATTGAGGCGGATGTTCAACGGTTAGCGGAACTTTGGCAGCAGTTTGAAAACCTTGATGAGAATCATGCTTTTGAAGCTCTTTTGCACTCTTGTTTATGGGGCAACCGTACAGATTTAAGCAATTTTACTGTGCAGGTTAAGGCGCATGAAAGCCAAGGGGCTGCAGCAGCCCGCGAGAAAGCTAACATTCTAATTGATCACACTGATGAGGTAAAGGCTTTTCTTTCGCGGGGTGTTCAGCAGGTGCATTTTATCTGCGATAACGCCGGCACAGATACACTTTTTGATTTGGTGCTAACGGATTATCTTTTACAGCAAGGATGGGTCAAGCAGGTTGTCATGCACTTGAAAGATCGTTCTTTCTTTGTCTCAGATGCCATGCTAGAGGACATGCATTATACCTTGCAAACCCTAAAGAAGCAACCGCTGCCTGCCTTACAGGCTTTTGTGCAGCGTTTATATGGTTATATCAATGTTGGAATGTTATGTTGGCATACTCACTCTTTTTGGACGAGCTGTTTGATGTATCGCGAGCTGCCGCGAGACTTGGTTAATGAGCTTAGCCGCGCCGATTTAGTTATCCTGAAAGGAGATGTGAACTACAGGAGGATCTTGGATGACCGTCATTGGGATTATTCGACGCCAATTGAGGAGGCAGCGGGATATTTCCCGGCTAATTTTTTGTTGCTGCGCACGCTGAAAGGTGAGATTATGGTTGGATTAAAGCCTGGAGAGGCAGAAGCAATAGAAGCGCAGGATCCTACTTGGTTAATCAACGGCAAACGCGGCGTGATTCACTTGCATATTAAGGGATGAATTTTAATTTCAATTGATAATGAAATCTTTGATAAAATTAAGGCAAACGCAAAAAACACAAGAAAGGGATGAAAAAAGTGAAAGCATGCAGGATGTTGGAAGATAAAATCGCTTTAGTTACAGGGGGAGCACAAGGTTTGGGGCAGGCGATCTGCTGGAGATTGGCAGAGGAAGGATGCCATGTAGCTGTAGCAGACCTTAAGCTTGAGGGTTCACAGGAGACGGCAAAGGCGATTAAGGATCGCAAAGCAATAGCCTACCAAATGGACGTAACGAAAGAGGAACAAGTTGCTTCTGTGGTTGATGATGTAGTTAAGCAATTTGGGCGATTGGATTTGCTTGTATCCAATGCAGGCATTCTTATTTCCGGGGAAATTGCTTCTTTTGATGCAGAAAAATGGCGCGCTGTAATTGAAGTGAACTTGATTGGGTATTTTCTGGCAGCCAAGCATGCAGCGCGGGTAATGATTCCTCAACGCAGCGGCAACATTATTCAAATTAATTCAAAGTCCGGGAAAAAGGGCAGTTATAAAAATTCTGCTTATGCTGCTTCCAAATTTGGTGGGATTGGACTAACTCAAAGCTTAGCGCTGGAACTTGCGGAATATGGTATTCGGGTGAACGCTATTTGCCCAGGTAACTTGCTGGATTCTCCTTTATGGGTGGATTCACTTTACAAACAATACGCGCAAAAATGGGGAATCAGCGAAGCAGAAGTTCGCCAAAAATATATTGATCAAGTGCCGATGAAGCGCGGCTGCACATACGAAGATGTATGCAACGTAGTTGTATTTATGGCATCGGATCAGTCAAGCTATATGACTGGTCAAGCAATCAATGTTACCGGCGGTCAAGAGATGAGATAAGCTAGATTGACTGCAAAGCCTGCTTAATGGCGCGGATATGATCAGGAGTACTGCCGCAGCAGCCACCGAGGAATTTCACGCCAAGCGTGGCAAACTTATGAGCATATTCCGCCATAATTTGTGGGGTTACGTCATAAATTACATCCCCGCCACTGACTTTTGGCAGACCGGCATTGGGTTTTGCCCAAAGTATGGCGTCAGGAGCGGTCTCGCGAATCTCTTGGATGGCTTGCAAGTTCTCATCAAGAGAACGACCACAGTTGGCACCAACAACATCAACACCTAAAGCCAAAAATTCCTTAACGGCTTGCTTGGGTTTTACGCCCATCATCGTTCGACCATGCGTGTCAAAGCTCATGGTTACAATGAGGGGAAGCTGAGAGAGAACCTTTTGTGCTCCCTCAATAGCAGCTTTAGCTTCAGTAAGGTCGCTCATGGTTTCAATGAGAATGGCGTCCACCCCACCTGCGATAAGAGATTGAGCTTGTTCTTCAAAAGCGGCGACAGCATCGGCGAAACTTAAATCGCCGAGCGGTTCAAGCATACGACTGCATGGACCGATATCACCAATGACAAAAATCTGATCACCGGCAGCTTGGCGGGCTAAACGGGCAGCTGTTTGATTGATCTCTGGTGCTTTATCGCCCCATTGAATTTTATCCAGTTTTATTCGGGTACCGCCAAAAGTGTTGGTGAGGATGGCTTCACTGCCAGCCTCAATATAAGCGCGATGCAAGGCGATCACAGCCTCTGGATTTTCCAGCACCCAGCGTTCAGATGAAACACCCATTGGCAAGCCGGCTTTTTGAAGCATGGTGCCGGTTGCTCCATCGGTGATGATGATACCATTTTGTTTTATCCGCTCTTTTAAGTTTGGCATAGACTACCTCTTGTGAGTTGAAATAAGTTTATCGTGATTACTTCCTTATTTAAGCATTTGCAAAGTTACTTTTTATGTTTTTGTTCGTGCTCAAGCAGCCATTGCTTGGTGGCAGTCCCCCCATAACCGCTGTAGCCTCGTAAAAGCCCATCCGCACCAATAACGCGATGGCAAGGAATAACAATAGGAATAGGATTGCTGGCTTCAACATGTCCAACTGCGCGAGCAGCAAATGGGGTGCTGACTTGTGCGGCTATCTCTCGATAGGTGCGCGTTTCTGCATAGGGGATGGCAAGGGTAGCGCGCAATACTTTTTCTTCAAACAAGTTCATGTCATCCCAATCAATAGGTATGGTGAATTGTTGTCTTGTACCATCAAAATATTCTTGAATTTGCTGAGTGATTGGCGAGCACTTTTGATGATCACATTCGATGGGTAATTTCACGCGTTCAAATTGCACGACTACCTCGGCAAGGGAGGATACTATAGCGATCGCCTTCAGTCCCTTTGATGTCATGGCAACTCCGATGATTCCTATTGGCGATTCCAAAAAACTATAGTATAATGGATTAGCAGAAAGGGGTAGAGATTTAGTCATCAGTATTTATTAGCTGAAATTGATGATATCCTATTTTCCACAAAATGTATAGCAATCGTAGGGTAATCGTAGGTTAATCGTCAAGTATTATAACCTATTTTGTAGTATTATGTAAATACAGCAGGCGATTTCTCTTCTTC
>DAOUFY010000078.1:0-36516 GCA_034429745.1 Anaerolineales bacterium | reverse complement strand
ATTCTCCTCCAGGTAGTGGAGGGAGAACGTTACCGCCATTACTACATGCCGCATGTCGCCGGCGTAGGCTTCAGCCGTAACTTATATCGCTGGTCGTCTCAAATCCGCCGCGAGGATGGTTTCCTGCGCCTTGTATGGGGTTTGGGCACCCGCGCTGTGGAACAAACCGGTAACGATTACCCGCGTCTTGTTGCCCTTAGTCATCCACTGCTGCGTCCGGAAAGTACACCGCGCGCGGTTCAACGCTACTCTCAGCATTTCGTGGACTTACTAGACCTCCGCAGCAATCAGCTCCGCACGCTGCCAATTCACGAAGTAATCCGCTCTGATTACCCCATTCTACGCTATTTAGGTCAACTAGATATGGATGGCTATCTCGTTCCTATTCGCAGCAAAATTCACCCTGAAGACGTTGACCGCTTAGTGCTGACCTTTGAAGAGCTGTTAAAAAGGACTTCATTCGCTGAAAAAATGAAGAAAATCCTTAAAATACTAGAACAGCATTATCAAGTGCCGGTAGATACCGAATTCACAGTATCCATTAAAGAAGAAAAACCCAATGAACCGGCTGTAATTATTTCGTTGCTGCAATGCCGTCCGCAGAGTCACTTTCAAGGCAACAACGTTCATCTGCCAAATCAATTAACCACAGAGGACATTATTTTTTCCACGCGGCGTATGGTACCGCGCGGCCACATTAAAGGCATCAAATATGTGCTGTTTGTCAGCCCGGAAGGTTATTATTCTTTGCCAACTGCAACAGCTCGCGCCGGCTTAAGCCAAGCTATCAGCCGCCTGAATGTCGCCCTCAGCGGAGAAACTTTCATCTGCGTCGGTCCCGGGCGCTGGGGTAGCACCAACCCCGACTTGGGAGTACGGATCGGCTATTCAGATATCTACAATACCAAAGCCCTTATCGAACTCACTGGCGAAGGCATTGGTGAAGCACCGCCCGAACCTTCTTTCGGAACTCATTTCTTTCAAGACCTAATGGAAGCTCAAATCTACCCTCTTGCCATTTATCTCAATGACAAGGATGTAATATTCAACCGTAAATTCTTCTATGACCCACCCAATCACACACAAGAGTTTTACCCCGGCGGCGCTCCTTTAAAAGATTGCCTGCGTCTGATCTATATTGAAGACTACCGCAAGGGGCATTGTTTAGAAATTGCCATGGACGATGAGCAAAATCGCTCTGTCGCCTATCTCAGTCCAAACTCCAACTCGTGAAACTTGCTAGCGGAATTGACATCATTGAAATTGAACGCGTAAAGCGCGCACTCGAACGCTACGGAACGCGATTCCTCACTCGCATTTATACTGCGCAGGAAATAGATGACGCTCGCGGCAACCCGGCTTCATTAGCGGCGCGTTTTGCAGCCAAAGAGGCGGTCGCCAAAGCTCTAGGCTGTGGCATCGGCACCATTCACTGGCAAGACATTGAAATCCAGAAGGGGGCTCAGGGAGAGCCGCTGTTGTTCCTTTATGGAAATGCCCTGCAATTAGCAAAGAACCTTGGCTTAAATGTTTGGTCAATCAGCCTCAGCCATAGCCGCGATTATGCGGTCGCAATGGCTGTAGCTATAGAATCCCCTGACTGCGAAGCAGCGCGTCCGTAATAAAACCAAGGAGGAATAATATACCGAAGCGCCGATTGTGGATAAAAGCAAAAGCCACAAACCACATAGGCCACCCTTCAGGCGGATAATCATCCCCTTCCCAAAAAGCTGCCCATTTTGATTTGGGTTGTTGGGGTAATGGCGGAGGCGCCGCCGGGCGCGGTTGAAGATATGCCTTAAAAAAGCGTAAAAACATTGGAAAGGCAAAAAAGACAATCAGCATCAGCGGCGTAAATATACCGGCAAGCACCAACCAAACAACCAAGAGGTACTGTAAACTTGTGATGGCAGCCAACAAGTAGCGTGCATTTCGTTCCCCAATAATCACCGGCAAGGTATGGATTCCTTTTTGGCGATCATCCTCTAGTTTATCAATATGCTTGCCAAAGATAACGCCGGTTGTCCCAAGGGCATAAGGCAATCCTGCCCAAACCAAGTTCCAGTCCCAGCTGCCACTGAGCACATAATAGCCGCCGCCCATCATCAGCGGACCCCACACAAGCAACACAGCTAATTCACCCAACCCAATATATTTTAAGGGATAGGTATAGAGCAAAACGAAAAATGCACCCGCCAGCATAAAAGCCAAAGTCAGTCCGCCGCGCGCATACACCAAATAGAAGCCAATCAATGCCGCCAATAAACCAGTAACCGCTGCATAAGTCCATGATTCGCGCAGCGTCATAAAACCGTGTGCCAGCGGTTGAGGCCCATACTGCGTGCGATAATAGTTATCCTTATCTACCCCCTTTTGAAAGTCGGTAATGTCATTGACCAAATTATTTGTTGCATGAGCCAATACTAAGCCCAAAGCCACTAAGAGCCACGTCAACCAATCAAAGTGATGATTGCGAATGCCCCATAGCCCGGCAATAGCTGCAGAAATAAAAGTCATAATGAGCACCGCCGCGCGGGTTGCAATTAACCAGCGCGAAATTATATCCAAGCGGTTCCATTCTTCTTTGGACAAACGCGGAATGATTTGAATTGCTTTTAACCACATCGAAAACATACCTGTCGCCATAACCTACCTCACCAATACTAATTTATCGTATTTTCTTTTTTCATTCGGCTGCCAATCTTTTGCAGCAAGTTGCCCCGCCCGCGCTGATAATAAAAATAAGCTATCAGCCCACCTAAACCTATTGCAATCAGCAAGGTGAAGAAATTTTCAATGCGATCGACTTGATGAATGAGCAGCTCCAAAGAGTACAAGCTTGCATACCCAAAATACAAGAAAAACGCACCCCGAATAATTGACCCCAGAAACGTGATCACTATAAATGGTTTGAAGCTAAACTTAATCGCCCCGCAGATCACCGAAACTGGTGCACTGGGGAAAACAGGAGTTGAGCGGATGATCATCAGCATGGCATTGGCGCGGTTGCCTTTAAGATATTGCTGCCCTATTGCTTCAATATCCCCTTTCTCCACTCCAATGAAGCTGCCAAATTTACCTATTACGAGATCTTCAGCTGCATCAGCTAAAAAATACAGCAGCCAACCGCCCAAAGTCTTTGCAAGAGCACCTAAAAATGCCAACCAAACCAAATATAGCCAACTCTTCTGTTGAGCTTGAGCTACGATACCAGCCGCCGTCATCACTAGCGGTGATGGCACCGGGGCAACCACTTCTTCGATAAATGAGCCAATGATCGTGAATAATTCAACTGGCAAAATATTGGAATAATACAGCAGCCATTGATTGATCTGTTCGATAAAATTCATTTGCTTTTTCCTTCATTAGTAAAAGTCTCTTCAATTATAACCCCACTTTGCCCCTTAAGCAGTTTTAAACTGCAGTTACACTCATATTTGATACTGATTTTAACAGTTGCCGCCTTATATACCTATTAAGTAAAAGCAGAATCAACAATTGAACAAGAATCATTGTTCCTAAAACAAAGGGAGCAAGGCTGCCTAAAGGAAGAACAAGAGGCAGCTCGGCAAGCTGTGGCGCTTGCTTTGCAAAATCAGCCAGAACGGCAAGCAATGTCATGCCATTCCATAATCCATGGATCAATACTACCCAACCATAAACGAAGACGAAATACATCATCCCTTTTATAGCGGCTTTCCAAGAAGCCGAGTATTTGAAAGACTCTACTGCCAGGCCGGCTGCCCAGCCCATTAAACCGCCATGTACAACATGCAGCAAACTTGCGGCGGCGCGGCTGCCAACAACTGCAGCCCAGTTAGCTGAACCAGCTGAGAGAAAAAGACTTTCCAGCAATGCAAAACCGCCCCCGCATACCAATCCATAGATAAAACCATTCGCTTGAGGGCGCTCAGGAGCATGCCGTTTTCCTTGCCAAATAAAAAGGAGTATCAGCCAAAGAGCCAACGGCTTGAGTGCCTCTTCTATTAGCGGTACAAACACAGCAAGCAACAACAGCAATCCAGCAATTACCCCCGGCTGCGCCAACAAAGGAGCAAGAGCACTGAACAATGCTTCTTGATCTTTCGCATTTTCCAAATTATGCACAATTGTTCTCAAGTGCTCCGAACCAAGGGTTATATACAGCACAACCCCAGCTGCAACAGCAAAAATAATAAACAGCAGCACCTCTATGACGAGTATGATTGAGGGGGAAAGTGAAATGCTGTCAGCAAGCACACTCCAAAAAGCTCGCTTCCTTAAGGAGGATAGCTGATATGCCCCTAAGGTGATGTACCAAGCAATGGGCAAGCAAACAGCTAAAATATGAAAAAAGGGCAGCAGAGCAACTCCACAGACAGGCTGTTTTGAACACAGCTGTCCTAACCCCAAAACAGCAAAAGTAACAAGAGGTAAAGCAACAACGCCCAATCGCAGGAATTTATGGTTGAGAGGGAAAATTGGTTCAATCTTGTCATCGGATGCTGCTTCTGCAGCTTGCGGCTCTTGGCTTTTCCCCAAAACAGTATAAGGTGGTATGCTAAGGTGTTTAAAGGAATAAACAATAGATGGCAGAGTGATCAGCATCAGCCATAGCATTCCAACACTGATGGTCAAAAAAGAAGCCAAGGGCTTTGATTGGCTAACTTCGGCTGAGGTAGTTTGCACAAACCATTGAGCAATTGCCCCTGCTGCCCCGGCTGATAGAAACAATAAAGCAGCTGCACCAAAAAAAGATGCAGCTAATAAACTCCAAAGGAGCTGAAAGAGTGACGGCAAATGCAGCCGCTGCGAATTAATTCTCTTCAATCCTAATGCTCTTGATCACATCACCTTGAGGTGGATTAGGATCCTTAGCTGGATCGCGTTCAGTCAGCTTCTCCACAACATCCATACCGGCGATGACTTTGCCAAAGATAGTATAGTTGCCATCTAAGTGCTTAACGGTTTCTTCGGGAATACCGCCATAGGTGATGAAGAACTGACTGCCATTGGTATCCGGACCGGCATTAGCCATCCCCACTACACCGGCTTCCCCAAAGGTGAGCCCCGGCGCAATTTCATTGATAAACTGATAGCCAGGTCCGCCTGCACCACTGCCAAAGGGATCTCCGCTTTGAGCTACAAAGCCATGAATAACGCGATGAAAAGTAATGCCATCAAACCACCCCTCCTTGGCTAAAAAGACAAAGCTATTCACCGTAACAGGAGCTTTATCAGCAAACAGCTGAATTGTGATATCGCCTTTATCTGTTTGAATGATGGCTTTATACTGCTTCTTTGGATCAATCACCTGCGGCGGACAAGAATACTGCTTTACTTCTTGCACCTTCTTAATATAAGCATTTAATGATTCCAGGGAAGGAGCGCCGGCGTAAAACAACCCATTGATGAATATCGTTGGTGTGCCTGGAATTCCCAAAGCAGCCGCATCATCAAATGCCTGCTGCACCTTTTTTACAATGCTGTCGCTTTTAAGGTCTTGCTTGAACTTTTCTTTATCCAACTTCAAACTATCAACTTTAGAGTCCAGCCATAATTCAAAGCGATCAAGCGGTAAACCACTCCAATCTTGCTGCTTTTCAAAAAGAATATCGTGCATCTCCCAAAACTTGCCCTGCAAACCGGCCGCTTCCGCCGCCTGAGCCGCCAATAAAGCTTTATCGTGAATGGTTGACAGTGGAAAATGGCGGAAAACCAGTCTTACCCCATCAAGCTTTGCTATTTGGGATAAAGCTGGGGCAACCATGGCACAATAGGGGCACATAAAATCGCTGTATTCCACAATCGTAACTGTGGCATTTTTATCGCCCTTGATCTGTTCATCCTCTTTCACCGGCGGGATAATTGAATCTGCCGTTCGGCAAGGGCTTTTCATTCCGCCTGCTCCTGCCTGAACAGTCGAGGATGGCTGAGGCGCTTGTGCCTCATTTGCGGCGGGTGATTTCTCGTCAACACTAGTTGGTGAAGCCTCTTGGCTTTCTTCAACCTCTTTTTCCTCTGTCGTTGGTGCTGCTGTAGGGGTTACCGGCTCACAAGCTACCAAAACCAGCAGCATTGCCAGCAACAGCCAAAACGACTTATTTTTAATCGTCATATACATAACATACTCCTCAAGGATAAAATATCCCTTTATTTTATCATAAAAAGAAACAAATCACGGCTTGCTTTTATGATATCTTCTCATCACTTATTCACTGTAAAGGCCCATATCTCTTCTGTACTTTTCTCGCAGCTCAGCCAAGCAAACCATCTCTTCGCCCACTTTTATGAACCAATGTTCCCATCCATTGCATGGAGCACCATTCATATAGTGGCTGCCGGCTTTATGAATGCTGCCTTCAAAACCATCTGCTGTTCGAAGTTTAGCATCCGGCTTTACATAAGCAACTTTTGATGGATCTGATCTAAAAAACAAACTTTGCCCGGGTTGTAAATATCCATTCTCCACCAACGCAGAAAACTCTACTTTAGGGGCAGATTTAGCTTTGCTTTTTACATCAAAAGTGTGGAGATCAAACTTTTCCGGTTCAACTGCATCAATCCGTTTTCTGGCAATTTCTATATATTTCTTTTCCTTTTCAATCCCAATCCAATTTCGATGCAAAAGCTTTGCAGCCACTCCTGTCGTGCCGCTACCAAAAAATGGATCGAGCACAATATCCCCAGGATTGCTTGAAGATAAAATAACACGATAAAGCAACGCCAGTGGTTTCTGAGTCGAATGAGCTTTACCGCCATTTTCATCCCTTACCCGTTCTGTTCCCGCAGCTAAAGATAACAGCCACCAATCAGAGCGCATTTGCTTATCGTTGTTCAACCCTTTCATTGCTTGATGATTGAACGTGTATTTTGCCCCTTTGCCAGTGCTAGCCCAAATAAGAGTTTCGTGTGCATTGGTAAATCGAACACCGTGAAAATTCGGCATAGGGTTTGTCTTAATCCAAACAACATCATTGAGAATCCAAAAGCCCAAATCCTGCATAATTGATCCTACCCGAAAAATATTGTGATAAGATCCAATGACCCAAATGGTTGCCGTAGGCTTCAAAACCCTTTTACAAGCCGTCAGCCATGACCGAGTAAACTGATCATAATCCTGCAGCGAATCGAACTTATCCCATGGGTCGTCAACCCCATTTACCTTCGTCATATTTGGGCGATGCAGCTCATTTTGCAACTGTAAATTATAAGGCGGGTCAGCAAAAATCAAATCAATAGATTTTTCGGGCAATGCATTAAGGTTTTCGACACAATCGCCCTCAATAATTTGATTTAGAGGCAACGGTATCATCTTATACTCCAACTCTTTAAGCTATCCTTTCATTATACACACACTTCTAAAAAAGGAATGAAAAGATTGGAGACCTCAGCCGATCAGTCTTGCTGTACTGCACCGCTAAGTCTTAAGAAATGAGATAGCCATTGTTCCATTAATAATAGAAGAAGGGCTTTGCTCAGAAGAACAAAGCCCTTCTTCTGTAAAACGCAGCGAACTATTCTTTTACGCCCTTGAAAGTGAAAGGTACGATTTTGCTGATCAAGACCTCACCCTTGTTTGCCCCAGTATGGAACTGCCAAACAAGTCCTTTCCACGAATCATCAAACTGCTCTGTAGTCAGGTCTAGCAGGACTTTATTAGGGTCTTCACTATCCCATAACGCCACGCTAAAGCGTCCATCGCCATCATTGCTTAAGAGCAAATCATATGACTTTTTTGGTTTAACAGATACATCAAAAGAATTCTTACCTCCAATAGAGTTTTTGCCTAACCAGTAATCACTACCTAGTTTATTATTGACCACATAAACGCCAAAACGCCGATAGGGTTCGGTGTCCCAGGTACCATGATCTAAAAACAAATTAAATTCTTGGTCCCCTTGATAGCTGAAACGCACAATCACAGCTTCTTTCTCTTTGAGTTCCTTGTTGAAATTTAAACTGGAAGCCCAATCTCTTTTTCCGATGACTTTGATGCCCTCATTTGTAAAGCTTGAATTATATAATTCAAAATTTTGTAGCCTTACGCAAGGATCATCCATTTTCAAAACGATCTCTTGAGGCTCAACGTAGCGGGAGAGAATCGCTGCATTGCCAATATCCTTCAATGGTTTTTGCTCTTCCAACGTTATCTCTGGAAAGCTTTCAACTGATTTCGGCACTTTTTCGTTAATGTATAGTGAAACTCCTACTGGTAGCTGGTAAGATAGATTAGAAGCTTGTTGATCAGCTATATACGTCTTTCTCGTAGCTTTGAAAGCCGGGGAAGCCCAAATGTGATCCATGTCATATCCTGCTGCCCGAGTATAACCCTGAGTTTGAAAAGGCAAATTTTCATTGAAATCGCCAAGCAAAAGTGTCAGCTCAGAGCGGTAAGGTTCCGCGAGTTTGACAAGAGACTTGAACTGACACATTTTCTTATTGAAATCAAATAGATCAAAATTCACATTAAAGACATTTACCGGCCCAAAAGGAGAATCAAGCCGGGCATACATGCCACCGTCATTCCCCAAATATTCCGAAATATTTCTTGTTTCCAAAATTGGATACTTCGTCAACAGCCCAGTATGGAAACCGCTCGGATTCAATGCAAGATAGCCGTTATATCCTCTCTCCTTGGCGATTTGTTCCATCATATTGGGCTCACCATTTTGCCAACCGTTCAATTCCTGCAATGCAATAATATCTGCTTTTTGCTTGTCAATATAGTCAAGTACCCTTGTCAATCGTTCGGCTTTGATATCTTTAGGACCTACTGCTTCCTCTCCACCGCCATATAGAATGTTATAGGTAAATACTTTCATCTCCCCCAAAGACTTGGAACTTGGCTCGCCAAGGGGAATATCCACAGGAACAATAGTAGGAAAAGGTGTTGGTGATGGCGGTAAGTTGGACGCTTTTTCCTTTGGTGCCCAGACAACAGCATAATCATATTCCGCTTCCGCAGCTTCTCCATCATACCCACTGACTTGAATGGAAAAAGCATATGTCGAATCAGGTGCTGTTTTCTCTAAAGCACTGGCTATATTCGCACTCCCCAAAAACTGATTGTCAACATAGAAAGAAAACGTGGTCTTTTTCTTATCATAACGGAAGGTTAAGGTATGCCATTCTTTAAGATCCACAATTATTGGTTTAAAAGGAGCCGGTTTTGATGGTATTTGTACATTACAATTGGCTACACCCTCACCTTTTTCATTTCTTGATATGTAAAAGACAATATACCATCCTTCATCAGCATTTTCAGGATAAAAGACAACGTGCGCATTCGCCTTAGTACCTTTTAATTCCTTTACCTTTACCTTTGCCTCAGCTTGTTCAAAATCATCTATTGAAGGTATCTGATAAAATAACCCATAAAACCCTCCGTTAATGAATTCAGCTTTCATTTTCATTACGCCATCTTGTTGAATGGCTTTTACTTTATCGTAATCCTCCCCAAAATATTCCCGCCACTTGGAACTATCATAAGTGCCGTTATATTGCGGGTCGTCAAAGTCGTCGCGTAAGAGTTCTACCCCATCTTGGGGGGGAGATACGGGGGTAGGTGTTGGAGTAGGCGCAGCGCCAAGCTGCCTATCCGTTGAAACGAATAGGCCTAGGCTCTCTGACTGAACCTTGGCTTTAACAGGAACAGCACTATCATATCTGCCAATGGCAAATAAAGAAACAACAAATACTGCACATGTAATAACCGCTATTCTTTTCATCTCTCAACTCCTTATAGCTTTACAAAAACAAAAACCTCATTCTATCTATCGCGGTGAGAAAACCCAATACGACTCTTCTTCCTCATATATCTTTGATCTACACAAAAATTAAAGATTTATTGTCCTATACCATCATCAAAACAATGATTCTGTGGTACCACCTCCCATTATAATTACAATACATTTTAGCATTTCACTACATCAATAACATCATTATTGCATATTCTCATTATATAATTTTATTTAATTATGTCAACATTACATTCATAAAAAATTTTCTCGCTTTTAACCTACCAAAGCAGTGTTACTCTTTTTTCAAAACGGCAAAGATAAAGAATTCCTCGTTCCTCAATACTGAAATTATATGATTCATCAAAAATTCAATAAAATATTCCATGGTAATTGAGTTATAATTGAACAAGCTACCCCTCGGCATGTTGATGCCGTTTACACTGTTCGACACAAGCATAGCTGAATAATGATATTAAATAGTCAAATTGCCATTGTCTCATCACAACACCCTCCGAAGACATTCACGACAAGACCAAATGTAATACACGGTCCATTCAACAAAAATCTATTAAACATACTCATCTTGAGGGAAAAATGAGCCACCTTTCCAATCAATCCAATAACAAAGGACGTTCTTTCTGGCGAATACTATCAGCTATTGTGTTAGTACTATACTTATTCTTGTTTATCACCTTCACCATTTTCATTTTGGTTCTGAACAATACAATTTCCAACCAAGAGGCTCAGAGGGAGCTGCTTCAGCAAACAAATTTTGCTGCAGTAATAAAACCCTATATCTTCAGCAAAGCTTTTCAAAGCTTATCCTCAACTCAACCGGGCGTAAGCAGCACGAACACATCTTTTGCCCTGCAAAAGAAATTAAGCGAGGCATTTATTTCCGACAGCTGGATAGAATCCATCACCTTAAGTACATTGCACACTTTCACTCAGTGGTTGAAAAATGACTCCACTTCAGAAATGCCCGCCATTGTTATAGATACAGCGCCAATAAAGCAAAACATCTTATCTTCACAAGGCAAACTGGCTCTGCTAACTCTTGTTCAAGGTTTTCCCTCTTGCGATTCAGATAATAGCGCTCAAAATACCCAAATCATACTCAGCCAATGCTTGCCTGCAGGAGCAGACCTCAACAAATATGCAACCGAAAACTCCATCCTGCTGTCTTCTCTTATCCCTAAGGAAATTCAACTAGACACAAAGCAATTTTTCCCGCCAAGTTTCCTCGATGTGATCCATACCCTGCGATCAGCCATCAAACACTTTGTCTTGATAAGTAGTATTCTGCTCGTTCTTGCATTGTTGGTGATCATCATCAATATCTTCCTCTACCGCAATTTGATGAAAAAATTTTTTATCATCTTAAGCTTGCCTTTTTATTTAAGCGCCAGTCTTTTCCTCCTTCTCTATGCGGCAGGGAGCATCTTGATCAACGAATACTATCGCTGGTACACGTTGATTCAACTTACCCAAGATGAGGCTATCAATCAACTTGCTGCCAGGTTTGGTACTGCCCTGATCCAACTTCTCATGCAGCAAAGCCTTGCTTACACCATCAGCATTCTTGCTGTTGGGGTCGTCCTTTCAGCAATTTCAGCGTTGATCAAAACGAAAACAAATCAGCCTGAGAGCCGTCAATTTACTGTGAGAATACGTCAGCAATACCGCTGACCACCACTTAAGATGGTACAGCAACACTCTTCAAGATATCCTTGATGATCGTATCCGCCTGAACACCCTCAGCGATTGCTTCAAAATTCAACACAATTCTATGCCTTAAGCTTGTCAAGGCAACTTTTCTAATATCATCAATGGAAACAGCCTTGCGATTGTCTAGCAAGGCTTCAACTTTAGCAGCTCGGATCATCGCTTGAATACCGCGCGGGCTTGCACCCACCCGTACGTGTTGATTAACGGTCTCAATCGCATATTTGGTTTGCGGGTGGGTCGCCTCAATGATCCTTGCTGCATATTTCACCACATTGTCGGCAAGCAACGGTTCTTTGCTCACCTGCTGCATAGCCATCAGGGTATCCATATCAATAATCTTCTGCACCGTAGGGGTTTCTACGCCGGTTGTGCGTTTGACTATTTCGATTAATTCCTCTTCAGAAGGGTAAGGAACCTCAATTTTGTACAGAAATCTATCCAATTGAGCTTCCGGCAATGGGTATGTCCCTTCCATTTCAATCGGATTTTGGGTAGCCAATACAAAGAATGGCCGCGGCAGGGCATAAGTCGTACCGCTTACCGTTACATGATTTTCCTGCATTGCTTCCAGCAAAGCTGATTGTGTACGCGGGGTGGCGCGGTTGATCTCATCTGCCAGCACTAAATGGGCAAAGATTGGTCCCTTTTCAAAACGCAGTTCTCTTTTTCCTTCCGGCGTCTCACTGATGATAACCGTGCCAATAATATCTGCTGGCATTAAGTCCGGAGTGAATTGAATTCTGCTGAACGTGCCATCCATAAACTGGGATAAGGTTCGGATAAGCAGCGTTTTTCCCAACCCAGGCACACCCTCTAAAAGGGCATGTCCGCCAGCAAACAACGTGATCAGCACATTATGGACAAGTTCTTCTTGACCAACAATGACCTTGCTGAGTTCTTTCTTCATAGCGTTTGCAATTTGAATAAAATTTTCAACACTTACTGAGTTCATTTCTTTGCACCTTTTATAAGAGTAGTATATTTTTATATCCACGGCAGCCAGCGGCGGCGAATGGCAATATCAAGTATCCATAAGACTAAAAGCGCACCTACCAAGAGCGTTTTATCATTCATCACCGAAAGGGTAGATCGCTGTACTTCTCTATGCTCAACTTTTGATGATTGCGCCAAAACTTCTTCCCCTATGAGCCTGCCATTCCCTTGTGAGGCTAATTCTTCCATTCTTCGTCTGTTTTGCTTTTCATCCACAGGCAGCAATTCTTTCGAAGGATTGATAGAAAAAGGAGCTGTAAATTGTTTTTCATTATTGCTTTTATCAAGTATCTTGACGTATCCCTCATAAGCACCAAAAGGAGGCCTTGCCAGACGGGCGGTGTATTTGCCCAAATGTGATTGTATTAAATTGACCGTTACAGGTTTACCCTCCTTACTGTTGTACACGAATTGAACGGCTGAGACTGCATTAAGATCTCCAATGCCATCCATCAAATTCACTTCTATGGCGAGCTCATCATCAACAACCTCATAAGAAAAATGAATATCTTTTTCTACTGGGCTTGGAAGGCTGTATTTCAAAATTTGCGTCCAAAAGGCAAGTTCAACATCTTTTGAAGGCCAACTTTTTACCCAATCCAACGTTGAGGTGCTCATCCATGTTACTACTCGCCCTAGCCCATACTGCCAGGCACTCAACAGTGGGTCTTCATAAGATTCAGAAATAAGGATATCTTCCGCACCAATTTCTTTCTTGCTTGATAGGGCGTTATAAGAAGTAACAATTGGCAATTGAGCTTCACTTAAACCATACAAAATTGGGTGTTGAGCAATATTGATCTTAAGCGATGTATCTCCACTCTGAACATTTTCTGCTCTTGCTGCTTTACTTTCCGAGATCATTATTTTTGGCAGCTGATTAGGGTCGAGTACTTCATAATATCTGCCCTTGCCATGTTTGGCAATTTCATTCATCACTACTTTGTCTGCACTACTGCCAAGTGCAATGGTAGATATTTTTATACCATGCTCTTCATTAAACCTATTTGCATAACGAATAAATTCATCTAAGGTGCCATCTGTACTTTTGCCATCCGATAAAAGTAAAATATATTTTGGTTCAGGTAAAGGCGAAGTATTCTTCTCAAAATAATTTTTTGCTTCAAAAATAGCCTGAAGCATAAAAGTTTCCCCAAATCCATTCAATTTGCTGATAATATCTTGGGTTCTGCGCAAGTTCAATCCATCATGGATTTCTTGGATATCTACTTTCCACTCCACACGTGTTGCAAAGGTGAGTAAGCCTAAATAATCGTCAAGGTTTAGCGTCTCGACTGTTCTAATAGCAGCTTCCTGAGCCAGCATCATTGAAGAGATGTTGCTTTTGCCGCTTATCAGGTCGCGCATGCTTCCAGAAGTATCCATGATAATCAGCATGAGAATAGGAGAACGCGTAGGGCGAGGTGGTGCTTCAAGTTTTACAGGTAAAATTGGCTCGAGCGGAGTATTCTTATAACCCCCTAAGGTATATGCATTCTTTCCGCCAACAATTATCAGCCCTCCTCCCTGCTTTACAAACTCAATGATTCCATTGATTTGATCCGAAGTAAGATTAAAGTACAAAAGGTTATCTAACACAATAATGCGGTACTGCTTCAACTCTTCAAGAGTGTGAGGAAGTTCATTAGGTGTTCTCAAAGAAAGGTTCAACCCTTTAGAGGTTAACTCATCAGCCAAAGAACGAACTGCCTTTGTGTCAGAAGCTACCCATACGATTTTTGGCGTACTCAAAACATTAATGGTCGTGTTTGCTTGATTATTCTCTTCATGTGCATCGCCTTTAAAACTGGCTTTAATCTCTACAGTTAGCACACCTTCTTTTCTTGCCGGAAGCATGAAAGAATAATAATTGTCGCTGATCTTCTCTCCCTTAATATTTTCTTCCTCGCCGTTTAAGAAAACCTGAAAAGTTGGTTCAGCACCCTTCTGTTGTGGAGCTGAAACCACCGGCAAGATCAACGGGAAAGTGGTGTTTTGCCAAACATAATATGGGGCTTGGATCCCGCCGATAGTACTATCTTCTGTTGTATATTTTGATCGCAGCGGCAGAATGGAGAGCTGCTGCCCCCTCCGCTTAAGTTGTGCAATGCTATCTTCCAACGTTTTATCCAGCTCAAATGCCCCATCGGTAGCTAAAATGATTTGCCCTTCCTGCTCCCCCAAAAGCGAAGCAGCTTTAGATAATACCGAGCTTAACCCACCTCCGTCTGTTTGAAGTCTTACTGAGTCCCCGGTTTGATTAGGTATCCACAAACTATGCTGATTAAAGGCTAAGAACAGGCGATTTTCTCCTTCTCGCTGCCATTTCAGTCCCTGCTCAAGTACTTTTTCTTTATCTTGGTCAACCACACTGTCAGTAAAATCAAGCAGCAGTATTTTCGGTTGATTATCTCCCCTAATGGCTGTCGTTATCAGTGTCTCCTTATCTTTAGGAATAAATACAGCCATCAATGCCAATACGGTTAAAACGGCTCTTGCTGCCAACGCCGGAAACCATTGCAACCGTTTATACCAAGCAATCCCCACTAAAAGTAGTAGGGCAATTGCACAAACCATCCAAAAAACCCAGCTATTTATTATCGTCGCCATGCAAGTGTTGCCTCGATCATCACCAGAATAAGTGCTGCCCCAAGCAGCCAAGGAGTAAGATCAATTTGCTGTTCTTGTTTTATTTTCCCCAAATCTAGCGCTGTTGATTCAACCACAACTTGAGGTTTAATATCACTTTCTTGAAAGTCGCCGGCATTTACTCCAATCACATACGACATTTCTTTGCCAGTGTTGCTTTGCAGCTGAACTGTATAAAACCCCGGCACAGTCGTGTTATTCCATGTAGTATCCCATTTGGAGCGAAATGTTTCTCTTGTCTGATCAGGAAGGATGATCGTTACAGCGTTGTACAGCTGTTTCGGCCGCGGCAAATGAATTGGCTCTCCTACGCGCTGTTGTTGTTCCGATCCAAATTGTTCTGAAGTAAAGAGAAGGTTTCCTAACAATACAATAAAAGAGGGATGCTCATGAAAATTACCACTGCTAAAATCTGCAAGCAGAATATAAATTTGCGAAGATCCCTCCCACCCTTCAAGGAGCAAAGGATGATCCTTTATACTGATTAGTGCCTTGTAGCCATCTGGTACTGTGTCAAGCTTCCATAATTTTTCCCAACGCACACCGCTGAAGTCCAACTCCTTCATCTTTTCTTGATCAAGAATAACTGGAATGTCATCGGGAGCAAGGTCAATCTTGCGAGCATCCAACGAGATCTGCTCTTGATTTTCCCGGTTAATCATCCCTCGCGGTTCGATCAGCAAAATCTTCCCACTCGGCAGCAAAGAAGGGACAAAACCGCGATAAATGTAGAGATCGGCAAATAACTGTGGTTGATACTGAGCTATTGTTGAATAGAGAATATTTAGACCGTCAAAAGACTGTAATGCTCTCAAAAGCGGATATTCTTGATCCGATACTAAGGATACTGTTGCTTTATTCCCACTATAAAGACCACAATATGCCTCATCGTCCGCTGCCAAATCATCTTCTCCAATCAGTACAAGGCGCACCGTTTTTAACTTACTTGCTTCTACATTCTCCAACGTCCAAGTCTGCTTAATCACTTGATTCGCCGGCAACTCAATTTTCTGACTGCTGACAGAGTTATCATCCAAAAGCAAAGAAATTATTCTCTGAACATCCTCACCGCTAAAGTTTCCGAGTTGGGCAAAGACTTGCAGCTTGTTGTCGCTCGTTACCCTCGTTTCCATTTGCAGAATTGCCTGATTATTCGAGCTGCTCCCCATGGAATGATAAAGAATGCCTTTCATTTCCTTTGGTATGGCTTTTAAATCATATGAACCATCACTATAAAGATGTATTTCGTTGGGCTTTTCGAGAGAAAACTTTGCTCTTGCCATGAGGAGGGCATCCATTACAGCATTTCCTCTTCCTCCAACTTCTACTTTATCTAAGCGTTGAATGATTTGATTGATCGAATCGTTGTTTGTATCTCCAACTAGCATTGCCCTATGATTAAAAATAATGACCGTAGCCTGATCATTACCACTTAACTGCAGCAATTTGTTGACCATCTCTTGTTTAGCCTTGGCAAAGCGGCTGCTCATTCCCTCATTTGCCAGCATACTTGTAGAGGCATCTAAAACAAAAAATTGATGTACGCTTGGCTTAGAGAAAATAGAAGAAGTAATTTGAGGACTTGCAAGTGCCGCACTTAAAGAAGCAGCAATCAACACATCAAGGATAAGCAGCCAAGTTATTGGAAGACGACTGTATCTAGCCCCATGAATTTGCGGCTTTAAAAATTTCCACAACCAAAGACTGGAAACAACATAATTGCGCTGCCGCTCACGTAGCAGATGTAAAGCTATCACCAACGGTACGCTAACCAAACCTACTAAACCTAAAGGAAACAAAAAAGTCAACATTTGTGAACTAGGTGGACATCCATAAAATGAGGAATTACTTCTTCTACCAAAGACCAATCACTAGGGATAAGGGTATAAAAGGCGTTATTATTGATGCAATCTAGCTCAAGTTGTTTTTGCCAATCGGTTAGGCTCTTCATGTATGTTTCTATGGCACGGTCATCCACATCAACATTTACCTTTTCGTTTGTCTCTACGTCTATAAACTCATAACTGCCTTTAATAGGCGGGTTCAATTCATCGCGGTGCAGCAAATGGATGACATTGACATTCCAGGTGGGAATGGGAAATAACCTGAGGATGTTATCTATACTGTTCGTTTCAATAAAATCTGAGATAATAAAAGTCAACCCATGCAAAGCAAAAGTACGATGGCTTAGATTCTTAATAGCATCATATAACTGCACCTTTCCATAAAACTTAATATCCGCTACAGCCTTTACCATAGATGGAATTTGCCCCTTGCCATTTATCGGTCCTAACCATTGAGAATTGTCATCATGCAGCATATACAAAACCAATCGATCCTGATGGGCTAGCGCAAGGTAACCAATCATCGCCACAAGGGATAACGCCATTTTGCTCTTGGAAGGATTGCCCCATGCCATTGACGCACTGCAATCCAACAATATATGTACCGTCGCCTCTTTGGGATAATTTCCTTGCTTTAGGTAAATGTTTGAGCTACGAGCAGAAGCTTTCCAATCCACAAAACGCACATCATCCCCATGGACGTACTTTCTGTAATCCATAAATTCGTTGGTAGGCTTGCGACGGAAGGCAGGTCTTGCACCAACGGATTTTCCCGGCAAATATCTGCCCGCCACCAACTGAAGTTTTTCCAATCGCTTAATAACATCCAGGGTTAAATAAACACGCGAATCTGCTGCATGTTGGCTCTCGTTGAGCGTGTCTTTCTTAATATTCCCTTTCAAAATATTTGGCAATTTCATCTCTCCACACCCACGAAAAATAATTGGGGGCAATACTATTCCGAATAATCGCTCGATCCCCTTGATGAACAACACTTAATGGAGAAAGCACCGAAGCATCTGCAGCATTCTCTTTCGGGGGTTTAACATTGGGGTTGAAAACATTTTTATTTTCTTCAGTTATTTTTTCTTGATCACCAAAGATCACTTCATTGCCTTCTCCACTAAGCCTCTCAACGGCTTCTGATAACTCTTGTTGAAGCGACACTTTTACCTCTGCGGCCTCGCTTCCTGTACCACTTGCAATCAATTTTTCACCGCCCGCTTTAAGTTCCGATTGCTGCTCTCCAGCAGAAGATCTCGCCTGCTCTAAAGATGGTGCCATATCACGCAAATCCTTTGCCAATTCATTTAACTTCTCTTGCAACTGCTGACCCCCACTGTTATTTTGAGCTTCCTCCGATAAGGCTTTAGTTGCCTCATCCAAATGTTTTACAATTTCCTCTTCTCCAATTTTTTCAAAAGGCTTCTTAGCTTCCTGAAGATACTCACCTATCCGTGTTTTCATTTCATTGCTTAACAAACCTGTGTTATTGGCAAGCATCTCCATTATCTGTGCGGCCTGTTCCATTTGTGCATTTTTCAACGCCTCACCAAATTGTTGAGTGAACATATCCTTCGAAAATACTTGTCCTACTTCCTCCAGAGCAGATTTTAGTTGTTGCGCTTTCTTTTGTTCCTCGTTGCTGCTGTTATCATTGTTTTCATCCCCCCCTTCATTTTCATAATAACTGAGCATTCCTTTTGGAAAAACATCCTCATAGGATGGTTCCTCTTGAAGCGAAGGCAGCGCAGCAATGTGCTGATTGTTAGGCAGCACCCCTTCAACACTTAAAGAAGAATATATAGAAATGCAAAAAGCAATAATCCCAAAAATCAATGCCAAAAGCAGATCTTTCTGTATATACCATCCTTTATTGCGAACACTTTGATATGCATTTGTCAGCAAGCGGCTCACATCTTCAAACAACAGAACAGCGACAGGATGACTAGCTTGATTATCCAATGCTTCCCATGCCGCGCTTACCTGTTCCTTTAAGCCTAACCTTCTATCCAACAACCAAACGAAGTCTGACAATTTTCTTTTAGAGAAAAAATAAAGCATAGGGATGAAAATGATCAACAGCAGCCCCAACCCAAGCAGGTATTTTTCAACCTGATGCTGCCCAGTAGCTATAATTATCAGCATGCACCCAGAATAAACCAATAAAATGATCCAAGCCGACCTTAAAAGCAAGCGTAAGGAGCGCTGGAATTGCACCAACCGATAAATGCTTTTAATTTGTCTCTCAACCGCTTGTTTTACTATCATAATTGCGCCTCAGGGGGTACAGGTTCTTTTGACTTTTTCCAATACAAGAACAGCAACCCAACGACAAGTAAAGCACTGACTGCAAATATCCACAATTGACGCTGCTGCACTTCCATAATTAGGACATCAACCATTTGCATTCCGCTGTCATCATTCATCTGATCATAAATCGCGCGAATCTCCTTCAATCGCTTTATCGCATTGCCATTAAACAGCACAAAAACAGGATTGTTTTGATATCTTTTCACTTCAGCTTGGAGAGAAAGGCTTAATTTTGCTCGTTGCAGTAGAGCTTCAATTTCATCATTTTTTTGAGTGTAGCCAATAGAAGAAAAATTCTCCTTCGCCTTATTGAAGAGAGAAATCGCTTCATTTATGTTTCCTTTGGATAACAACAGCCTTCCTTGATAGAGATTGTTATTCGCATCAATGCCAAGCTTTGCTCTTTTCATTAGGCTTGAGGCGGTTTGCCTATTATCTTCTAATCTAAGCAGTGTACTGTACTTTTCAACCTTTTCTAATTCAGTGTAAGCAGCCTTAAACGCACCGGAGGCAATAAGCTTTTCTGCAATCTTAAAGTTATAGTTCGTCAGCTTATTCCATTTCCAATCCTTGCTCGCGTAAATAGGCAGATAACTTTTCCACTCTTTTTCAAGCTCATCTTGGTCGCGCTGATATATTTCTTTAAAGGCAGCCCGAATATTCGCGGAAGTCCTCATGCGGCTTAGAAAGGATAAAAAGGTCTGCCAATCCTTTATCCCAATCAAATAACTAACAATACTCGCTTGCTGCACCATTATAGGAGGATCAAAAAAGATCGACTCTTTTTCAAACAAATCAGTCCAGGGTTGTGCATCAAGTGTCGTTTGGTTTGCTTGCAGGACTAATGCTTCTAACGCAGCCCGATCCTGAAAATACGTACCAATGCCATGCAGCAAGCCTTCAGGTACTTTTTGATCTGACAATTGTTTCGCGAATAAAATAGCCAATTCATAGCGAAAGGCATTCGTTGCCTCAGCAAACCACCTTAAATAATTCTTCGCTACCTCATCACCAATAATCGCTATTTCACGAGCGCCAACATGGCTATGAGTTCCCCCTTTTTTTAGCGGTGGCGCAAAGGGGTTTAAGCTTCCATATTCCTTTGCGTTTGCATATACTCGAATAGTAAGGGGATGGATAGCGACATTGCCAGAAAGGGCTTGGAATTTTTCGTATTCCTCGTCCAGCATTTTGCCATATTGAGTAAACAATTGATCGGCTAAAGATTCGTAATTTTTGGGAAAGATGATGATAAAATAATTCGTTTTTCTTTCGCTAAAATCATCCCCTTCAAGTGAATGCGAATGAATAGACTTTGATTGCACATTTACAAGAGGGAACAGCGTTAAAGTTGCAACCAAAAAAATGGACAACCAGCGTACAAAACCAACGTGTATTCTAAGTGGAGTATGCATAATCACCTAAGGTATCCTCATATTTCTACCTGCAACATACAACTCCATACTTTTATACTGTCCAAGCGAGAGAAAACGGTGCCACTCTATTGTACTACTTTTTTTATAGATTGCAAAGATTATTAATAAAATACAATGAGTATTAACTAATCCTGGCAAACCCGAGGCAGCCTAATGCTAGACCGATCAAAGAAATACTTCTTCAAAAGGATTATTGAAACAACAAAGGATCATTCTTTCATTCACATTCCAGCAGTTAAATCCTCTAATACAGGTGCTTCAATTTTTATTTGACAAAAAATATCCACTGTGGTAAGATAAGCAAAATTAAATAGCCCTTTAAAGGCATTCTTATCCAGAGAGGTGGAGGGAGCGGCCCTATGAAGCCTCGGCAACCAGAAAGTGGGTTTTCTAACTAAGGGCAATACCACTTTCCAGGTGCTAATTCCGACAGAGTGTTCTGGAAGATGAGAAGGTGCCTATGCTTGTATATCGCGGTATAGTTAGCCCCTTCTTACACAGAAAGGGGCATTTTATTTTTAAGGCTTTACACCTGCACACTACTCTTTTCTTTTGGAGGTTTTAAATGACAACATCTTTTATGACTTCACCATCTTTGCTCTTTACCTCAGAATCCGTTACTGAGGGACACCCCGACAAGATGTGTGATCAAATCAGCGATGCGGTATTAGATGCTTGTTTGGAGCAAGACCCTTCTTCGCGGGTCGCATGCGAAACAGCGACAAAAACCGGCTTCGTTCTTCTGCTTGGCGAAATAACAACCAAAGCCCAAATCAATTACGACCAATTAGTGCGAAAAGTGGTTCTGGAAATTGGATACGACGACAGCGAAAAAGGCTTTGATGGGAATACCTGCGGAGTACAAGTTGCTCTTGCTAATCAATCCAGCGACATTGCCCAAGGGGTAGATAAATCCCTAGAAATCAAGACCACCTCAGAAGCTGATGAATTGGATTCCATCGGCGCAGGCGATCAAGGCATGATGTTTGGGTTTGCCTGTAATGAAACCCCGGTACTCATGCCCATGCCTATCTACTTAGCTCACAAACTTTGCCGCCGGATGAGCGAAATTCGTAAAAAGGGTGAACTGCCTTGGCTGCGCCCAGACGGTAAAAGCCAAGTTACTGTAGAATATGAATACGGAAAACCTAAACGCGTTACTACCGTCCTGATCAGTACCCAACACGCGCCGGATGTCTCTCAAGAAACTATCCGCGAAGGGTTGATTGAATTGGTTATCAAACCAACCATCCCGGCTGAAATGATAGACAATAAGCTCAAGATCTTCACTAATCCGACCGGGCGCTTTGTCATCGGAGGTCCAATGGGTGATTCTGGCGTTACCGGACGCAAAATCATTGTTGATACCTACGGAGGCATGGGACGCCACGGCGGCGGTGCTTTTAGCGGCAAAGACCCGACAAAAGTTGACCGCTCGGCTGCTTATGCCGCTCGCTGGGCTGCAAAGAACGTCGTTGCAGCAGGTCTCGCCCAACGCTGTGAAATTCAGGTAGCTTATGCTATCGGTGTTGCCCGCCCACTCAGTGTGAACGTGGAAACTTTCGGTACCGGCTCTATTCCAGATGAAAAAATCGCCGACCTTATCCTCCGCCATTTTGATCTGCGCCCCGGCGCAATCATTCGCGACCTGAAGTTGCGCCGCCCCATTTACCGCCAACTTGCTGCTTATGGCCACTTCGGGCGCGACGACTTAGACTTGCCTTGGGAACACACCGATAAAGCTGAAGCTCTGCTGGCTGATAGCAAATAGCCTTTACAAAAATGAGGAGCGGCAAGATACCGCTCCTCGTTACTTCTTCCTAATCTTCCTCAATAAAGCAGCTTTTCTTATCCGTGGCTTTCGCCGAAACGTTTTAGCTAGCTGAGCCATATACGCTTGGGCTTTGCCATACTCTTTAAACTTTCTCTCCGCCGCCCGAAATTCACTAGTGTGAACATATCGCCGCCCATTTACAAGTTTGGCACCTAAGGCTTTATGCAGCAATTCATGATACATAATAAATTCAATAAAATAACGCGGAATAAAGCTATTATCCAGCGTACGGCTGATAAGCAACGTATCCTCAAGCGGTTGATAATGTCCATACTTGCGATGGGTTAACCGTTCACCCCATACCAAATGCGGCCGAGAGAGCCGGCTTCCAAAATATTCCTTGTTCACACAATCGAATATTTCATCCAAATCATATACCTTGCCGCGCTTCACGGCAGATGCACTCCTCTCTCCTAATAATGCTGCGATCTCTTGAAATGCTTCCGTTTGAGAATAGCGGCGTACCTGTTTCTGCAGCTCATCCGAAGAAAGCCGCAAGGTAATTTTGATGATACTGTCAATGATTTGCGGCGGCGCTCCAATGAATCCCTCATGAAAAGTGATTTCCAAGCGCGGCGGCTGATAGCGAGCTTGATACAATTGATTATTGTAATAAATTGAAAGCTGCACTTGAACGGGTTGCTGATGCTTCCAAATTCCCGCGTGCGACTGCACAGCTTTTGCATAATTGTTTTTAAGGGCTTGATAAGCCAATGCCAGCGTTTCAAGGTGTTGGGTTAGACGCCAGTTTTCTTCAGCTTCCAACTCACTGAGAAAATTCAGCCAACTGTACGCACGCCGTGACGGTGTGGGCAGATGTGCCGGGCTAATGCCGTGCTTTCGACAGACCTCTTCGACGCGGGCTGCCAATTCCTTTATCTCGGCATATACCTCGCGCCATTCTCGATGAAATGGACTTATTGTTGTACCTAATGTAGGGTTTTGCGCTATCGTTGAAAGCTGATGATGTATGCCGTGGCAAGCCTTAATAAGATTGCTGATGCGGTTCATATAATTACAAATTGCACCTACGTAAGATATAAGCTTGGATGATAAAAACGTGAATGATTATATCAAAACTATAATCTTTATCCAGCTGATCATTGTGTCATAAATTTACAAAGAATAACAACCTTGAGTTCTTTCATTCCAAAAACATTCCCATTAAGGTATAATATGAGATAAACTGTACCACCAACGAATAAAAACCTACAGGAGGCATTAATTTAATCATGATCATTAAGTTAACCAACGGCTCAGAAATTCCCGTCGAAATGCACAAAGTGCGGATTGTGCAGAAAACCCAGCTCATTCCCTGTGCTGAGCGTCTTAGAGCTATCCAAGAAGCCGGCTACAACACATTCCTTCTGCGCACCAAGGATATCTTTTTAGACATGCTGACTGACAGCGGAACGAATGCTATGAGCGATAATCAACTTGCCGCCATGATGATATCTGACGATGCTTACGCCGGCAGTGAGAGTTTCTATCGCTTAGCTGACGCTGTACGCGAAGTGTTGGGCTTCGATTACGTCATGCCTGTTCATCAAGGGCGGGCAGCGGAACATCTCTTGGCTAAGGTCTTCGTCAAGCCGGGCAGTGTTGTCTTGATGAATTATCACTTCACGACAACCAAGGCTCACATTGAGTTAGCCGGCGGCAAAGTACTGGAAATATATACCGATGAAGCCCTCAATACCCAATCGGATCAGCCTTTCAAAGGCAATCTTGACCTTGGCAAACTTGAAGAAGCCATTAAGCAATATGGAGCCGAAAAGATCGCTTATGTACGGATGGAAGCTACCACTAACTTAATCGGTGGACAGCCTTTTTCAATTAAAAACCTGCGCGATGTGCGCAAAATTACTCAGAAGCATGGCATTCCTCTGGTTTATGACGGAAGCCTAATTTCTGAAAATGCTTACTTAGTGAAACAGCGCGAAGAATCCTATACGAACAAAAGTGTCAAGGATATCATTCGCGAGATGATGAGCTTGGTGGATATCCTCTACCTTTCCGGCCGCAAATCTACAGCGGTACGCGGCGGGCTAATTGCAACCAATGAGAAAAAATATTATGATATGCTCTTGCCTTGGCTGCCGGTGTATGAAGGCTTTGCCACTTATGGCGGCATGTCCACCCATGAGGTGGAAGCTATGGCAGTTGGCATTCGTGAGATGGCAGATGAAAATGTTGCCGGCAGCGGTGCAGAATTTGTTCGCTACTTTGTAGAACGCTGCGTGCAGGAAGGCATCCCAGCAGTAACCCCAGCCGGCGGGTTAGCTTGCCATATTGATGCCCGCCGCTTTCTTCCCCACATCCCTCAAGAAGAATATCCCGCTGGCGCTTTGACAGCAGCTATTTACATCGCTTCCGGTGTCCGCAGCATGGAACGCGGCACCATTTCTTCTGATCGGGATGAAAACGGCAACGATATTTTAGCCGATTTGGAATTAGCGCGTTTAGCTGTCCCTCGCCGAGTGTACACAATGTCCCAAATTGAATATACGGTAGATCGCCTCAAATGGCTGCTTGCCCATAGCGACCTCGTCCGAGGCTTAAAATTCGTCGAAGAGCCGCCCGTGCTGCGCTTCTTTTTTGGAAAGTTAGAGCCGCTAGGCAACTGGGGCAAGAAACTTGCCGAAGCTTACCAAAAAGAAATGGGCGCAATCTAGTATGCCCGAACTTCCTGAAGTAGAAACTATTGCCAGACGTTTGCGCGAGGGGGTTGAAGAGACCCCCTCATTGCTTGGAGCAATCATTCTCAAAGCAGATGTGCTTTGGCAACGTAGCATTGCCCAACCAAGTCCGGCTGAATTTATCCATCAGATCAAAGGCAGCCGCATACTTAACATAGGCCGCCGCGGCAAATTTCTGCGTATAGAACTTGATCGCAATACTCTGCTCATTCATCTGCGCATGAGTGGAGATATTTGGCTTGAAAATCCTTCTGCACCAATTGCACCCCATCACCGAATTATCTTGTGGCTTGCAGAAGGACATCGTTCAGAAACTAGACTGCGTTTAGCCTTCAACGACCCGCGCAAATTTGGCAGAGTATGGTTAACTCCCCACCCTGACAATATTTTGGATGGTTTAGGTCCCGAGCCCCTTTCGGAAGAATTTACTCCCCAACTATTTTCTTCTATGCTTGCCAACAAACGACGATTGATTAAACCTTTGCTGATGTGCCAGACTTTTTTAGCTGGTTTAGGGAATATCTATACTGATGAAGCATTGCACCTTGCCTGCATTCACCCGTTGAGATTGGCTTATCAACTGACCGAGAGCGAAAAACAACGGTTATTGAATGCAATCCGTTTTGTTTTGCAGGAAGGCATTCGCCGCAATGGTGCCAGCATAGATTGGGTCTATCGCGGTGGTGAATTCCAGAATACCTTTCGGGTTGTTCAGCGTCAAGGATTGCCTTGTTTCACCTGCGGCACACCTATTCAGCGCATCATTGTTGGACAGCGCAGCACCTATTTTTGCCCTAATTGCCAATCTCTCCCCTAGGCTCATTGCCTATAAAAAATTTATAAGATTATTATGTAAAATATTGACTCAAATAGGCAGATTTGCTATAATGAGACTGTCCTCAAAGCTGTTAAGAAAGGTTTGATAGGGCCGCTTTGCAAAACCCTGCTGAGGATACCTTCAGGAGGAATGATGATTGCGTTAAGCAGCTCATCACAGCTAATCAATGAGGATTAGAGGATGAAACAAGCGTTATGCCAGATTCAGCTTTAGTTATTCGCAACCTGCACGTCATGGTTGAAGATAAAGAAATTGTAAAGGGGGTTGACTTGACAGTGCGCCAAGGCGAGGTGCACGCTATTATGGGACCTAATGGTACCGGCAAATCAACCCTTTCCTATGCTCTTATGGGGCACCCCAACTATACGATAACTCAAGGGGAAGTCTATCTTAATGGTGAGGATATACTAGCCCTAGATGCAACAACACGATCGCATTTAGGTTTGTTTCTTGCGTTCCAATACCCGGTTGCCATACCCGGAGTAACTATCGCCAATTTTTTGCGGACTGCCCTCAATGCTCATCGAAAGTTCAAAAACCCGCAAGATAAGGGCATTTCCATTCCAGAGTTCCGCAAACTCCTCAAGCAAAAGATGGATCTGCTTCAGATGGATCACTCTTTCGCAAGCCGCTACCTAAACGATGGTTTTTCCGGCGGAGAAAAGAAACGTGCAGAAATCCTTCAAATGGCTATGCTGGAACCTTCCTTTGCCATTTTGGATGAGACGGATTCCGGCTTGGATATTGATGCCCTGCGCATCGTAGCTGAGGGGGTTAATGCTCTTAGCGGTCCTAATGTTGGCATTTTAGTCATCACCCATTACTATCGTATTCTCAACTATATTAAGCCCCATATTGTTCATGTGATGATGGATGGCAGAATTATCGAATCCGGCGGAGCCGAGCTAGCATTGCGTCTAGAAGAAAAAGGGTATGACTGGCTGCGCAGGAAAAACGGCAATAACGGATACAAACACAATGCCTAGCTAAGACTTAGGCTTTCAAAGCGCAGACAATAAAGCCTAAAAACGCGGGGAGACAACATGACTTCAGATGCCCAGATTCTTGATGGAGTTGGTGAATCAACGAAATACGATTTTCGTGTTTCCAATCAGGTTGTTTTTCAAACAAAACGCGGCCTCGATCGCGAAGTAGTAGAGCAGATCTCTGCCATTAAGGGCGAACCAAAGTGGATGCTGGATTTTCGCCTGAAAGCTCTTAATCACTTTTTACACCGTCCTGTTCCTACATGGGGCGCTGATCTTTCTTCTCTAAACTTAGATTCTCTTTACATGTACACAAAACCAGCTGAGAAGGAAAGCCGTTCTTGGGATGAAGTTCCCGAAGAAATCAAAGAAACTTTTGAAAAACTGGGAATTCCCGAAGCTGAACGGAAATTTTTAGCTGGGGTTGGTGCACAATTTGAATCAGAGATGGTCTATCACAATGTTCAGGAAAACCTGAAGAAGATGGGGGTTATCTTCGTCAGCATTGAAGACGGACTGCGGGAATATCCAGATCTCTTTCGCGAGTATTTCGCTACCGTTGTCCCCATTGAAGATAATAAGTTCGCCGCCCTTAACAGTGCAGTATGGTCCGGCGGTTCTTTCGTCTATGTACCGCCCGGTGTAAAAGTGGAAATGCCTCTGCAAGCTTACTTTCGCCTTAACATGGCTGACTTAGGGCAATTTGAACGCTCTTTGATCATAATAGATGAAGGAGCCCAAGCTCATTACGTTGAAGGTTGTACTGCACCAATCTATACAACCGATTCTTTCCATAGCGGTGTAATTGAAATCATTGTCAAACGCGGCGCACGCATGCGCTACACCACTATTCAAAATTGGTCAAACAATATGTATAACTTAGTTACCCAAAGAGCTGTTGCTTACGAAGATGCCACCATGGAATGGGTAGATGCCAATATCGGTTCTAAAGTAACGATGAAATATCCCTCAGTTATCCTACGCGGAAAAGGCGCCCATGGTGAAATTCTTTCTATGTCTTTTGCTAGCAAAGGTCAATATCAAGATACGGGCGGCAAGATGATTCACTTAGCGCCTCATACCAGCAGCAAGATCACTTCAAAATCCATCAGCAAAAACGGAGGACGCGCAGCCTATCGCGGCTTAGTTAAAGTCATCAAGGGGGCAGCTGATGTACGTTCCACAGTAGTGTGTGACGCCTTGCTGCTCGACGAAACCTCGCGCACTGATACATACCCTTATATTGAAATAGAAGAAAATGATGTTTCTATCGGTCATGAGGCATCGGTTTCTAAAGTAAATGAAGAACAATTATTCTATCTGACCAGCCGCGGCTTAAGTGAGGAAGATGCTGCAACCATGGTGGTTTCAGGTTTTATTGAGCCCTTAGTTAAAGAGCTTCCTATGGAATATGCCATTGAACTAAATCGCCTCATTCAAATTCAAATGGAAGGATCAGTGGGTTAATAACATGACAGAGACAGCTATGAGACAATTCCATGGAACAAGCGGCAGTCAAGCCTTTCCTTTGCATCAGGATATGATGCGCCTAAGAAAAGACACCCCATCTTTTCTGCGGACTTACCGCCAGCATGCTTGGGAAGTATATCATCAATTGCCTTTGCCTACCACTCGTGAAGAAGCTTGGCGGCGAACCGACTTGCGCAATATGGATGTCGCCCGTTTTCGATTCAATGGCATCAGCAGGCGGCTGCCGAAAATACCTTCTATACTTTTACGCCCAAGTCAAGTAAAACATGAAAGTGGACGATTAGCACTTTCCTCAGATGGCAGCGTGCAGCGCGTCTTTTCAGAAGAACTCAATCAACAAGGAGTAGTTTTTACTGATCTTCTTACTGCTGAAGAAGAATACCCCCAGCTTTTAGAACAAGTCTTGGGCAAGATTGTACGCCCAGAAGAAAGCAAATTCGCTGCTATGAGCGCCGCTTTTGCACAAAACGGCGTATTCATTTATATCCCTCGCGGTGTACAGGTGGAGCAGCATTTGCATAGCGTGCTTTGGGCCGGCTCTGAAGAACGAGAAGCAACATGTTCTCATTCCATTATCTGGGTGGACGAAGGAGCTTCCCTAACTTATGTGCATGAAAGCATCTCGCCCAAACATAAAAATGGTCAAAACCTGCATGCCGGCACCGTAGAAATCATTGTCGGGCAGGCAGCTTCCTTAAGATTAGTTGAAGTGCAAAGCTGGGGACCTCAAATGTGGAATTTCAGCCATGCGCGCGCTGAAGTTCAGCAAGATGGACAATTGGATTGGAACATTGCTGCCATTGGCAGTCACCTTTCTAAAAGTTTTGCCAGTGTCGATTTGTCTCAGCCTGGCGGAACAGCGCGTATGGCAGGGCTATACTTCACCGATGGCATTCAGCATATTGACATTGACACTCAACAAAACCACCTTGCCCCACATACCACCAGTGATCTGCTCTTTAAAGGTGCCCTTAAGGGTCAATCTCATGCGGTTTGGCGCGGCAAAATATATGTTGCTCCACAAGCCCAAAGAACTGATGGCTATCAAGCAAACCGCAATCTTGTACTAAGTCCTCAAGCGCGGGTCGATTCAATTCCCGGCTTAGAAATTTTGGCAAATGATGTGCGCTGTACACATGGCGCAACTGTCGGAAAGCTCGATCCTGAACAGCTCTTTTTCCTGCAGGCACGCGGCATTCCTTTACCTGAAGCGCGGCGCCTCATTGTAGAGGGCTTTTTTGAGGCAGTAATACAGCGCATTCCAGAAGAGGAAATTCGTTATCAGCTTCAGCGCATCATCTTACAGAAAATGCACTAATGGATATCCTCTATTATATTTTCATGCTAAAACAATCTCCGCTATTTTGGCGGTACAAATACATAAGGAGGTAACTTTGGCTCGAATTCCGTTTATCAAAGAACCACTTGATGAGCAAGAATTCAAAGTCGGTGATCTGGTAGAATACTATTGCGACCACGAAGAAGGCAATGATCGCGTCCGTGGTTGGTGCCAGGGTGTTGTTGTCCAAGCGGATACAAAAATGATTGCCATCCAGTTTAAGGATAAGGTCTATCTTACTGATGGCTGGATGGTGCCTGACTACGTGCTTTGGTGTCCGCGCAATTCCACCTCTATTCGATCCTACAAACCAGGCAATCGCAAAAAGCCGCCAATCAAAAAGCCATGACAACCCCTCAATCTTCCCTCAACGTCGAACGCATACGCACCGACTTTCCTATTCTCAACCGGGAAGTGAAACCCGGCGTTCCACTTATCTATCTCGATTCTGCTGCCAGCAGCCAAAAACCGCAGCAAGTCATTGAAAGCATGGATCACTATTATCGCCATACACATGCCAACATTCATCGCGGTGTGCATACTTTAGCTGAAGAAGCGACCGCTGCTTATGAGGAAAGCCGAGAAAAAGTTGCCCGATTCATCAATGCTCCGCATGCCCGTCAAGTTATCTTTACCCGCAATGCAACCGAATCGATCAACTTGGTTGCGTATGCCTGGGGAAGAACAAATATTAAAGATGGCGATTTGATCATCCTTACTGAGATGGAGCATCATGCCAATCTTGTTCCTTGGCAGGTTCTTGCCCAAGAAAAAAATGCTCGTTTAGAGTTCATACCCATCACTTCGCAAGGTTTGCTGGATCTTGAAGAATACCACCGTTTGCTGCAGCAATCGCCCAAGATCGTCGCCTTTATGCACGCCTCTAATGTCTTGGGCACTATTAATCCAGCTGCAGAAATGATTCGCTCAGCACATGCCGCCGGGGCAGTGGTAATGCTGGATGCAGCCCAATCCGCTCCTCATATTTCTTTAGATGTTCAAGCTTTGGATGCAGATTTTGTAGCATTTTCAGCACATAAAATGTGTGGGCCAACAGGCATCGGAGCTCTTTACGGGCGCGAGAGTTTGCTTGAAGCTATGCCTCCCTTCCTCACGGGAGGTGATATGATCAAGCGCGTCTATCTGAAGCATTCCATCTACAACGAGCTGCCATACAAGTTTGAAGCCGGCACACCATCCATAGCTGAAGGCATTGGTTTTGGGGCAGCTGTTGATTATCTTTCTCAAATTGGCATGCAAAACATTCATGCCCACGAACAAGCTTTGGTTGCCTACGCCATGGAACGGTTGGAAGAGGTGAATGGCGTCCATATTGTTGGACCTTCTGCCGAACAGCGCGGCGGTCTGACGGCTTTTACCATGGACGGCATTCACCCACATGATGTGGCACAAATCTTGGACACATATGGGGTAGCAGTACGCGCCGGGCATCACTGTGCAATGCCTTTGCATGATAAACTTGGTATTACCGCCACAACCAGAGCAAGCTTTTATCTGTATAACACTTTTGCAGAAATCGATCGCTTGATTGAAGCGCTATATAAAGTTAAAGCTGTTTTTGGATAAGTGAGAAGCGCACTATGGATGATTTATATCGAGATATTATTATTGATCGCTACAAAAACCCTTTGTACCGCGGTGAGCTCGATCCCCATGATATTACCTTTGAAGATGACAACCCCCTATGTGGAGATCATATCCGAATAGACTTGCGAGTAGATGAAAATAACCGCATTACCGAAGCTGCCTTCAGCGGGCAGGGTTGCGCCATCTCGCAGGCATCAGCAGATATGCTGATCGAATCCATCATTGGCAAAACATTAGATGAAGTAAAAGCCTTAACCAAGGAACACATCTTTGATTTGCTTGGCATTGAGCTTGGCCCTGTCAGAATCAAATGTGCGCTGCTGTCTCTCAAAGTACTAAAAGCCGGCGTTTATGGGCTTGGTGAGGCAACCGATGATCTAGTAGAGAAATAGGCATGGCTGAAGAATTTACTTTTCACTCAATATTAAAAAGTTCCGATCTTCCAGAAGGCAAACGACAATTAATAAAGATCAAAGGTTTTGAAGTCATTGTATTGCGTTTAGGCGGCAAGCTGTTTGCCATTGACGCATACTGCACTCATGAACACGAATCCCTTGCTGATGGCGACATCGAAGAAGGTGAAATTGTATGCCCATTTCATGGAGCACGCTTTGAAATAAAGAGCGGCAAAGCCACCGGTTTTCCTGCAGTTGTGGATTTAAATACCTACCCTATTCGCGAAAAAGATGGTAATATTGAAATAGCTTTACCTATAAAAAACGCATGAGGTGGATTTCCCATGCCTAAACAAAAACGCACATTGTTGCTTATCCTTGCTCTCATAAGCATCTTTTGTGCGATCATGGCTTGCAGTTGGGATGTTCCACCTCCAGCTTTTTTAGTTTCCCCTACCCCTACAAAACCACCACCAACACCTACCGTAACCAATACCCCTATTAATCCCTTTAACAACCTCAGCCCTCAGCAGGAAGATTGCTTGCGTAAATCACTTACCGATCGCTCGTATGAATTGCTGCGCACACAGCAGCGTAAAGCAACTCGCGCAGATTTCTACGCCCTTTTAGCTTGCATTGACCCGCGCCGTACTCCGCCACCTCCACTTCGCAAATAATACCCCAATAAGGAACACTAGCCATGATAACTTTTCCATTCCACTTCATTTCCTTGGCATTCGCAGTTTTCCTCCGCTGCTTCCCCGTAGGTTAGTGGTTGTAAATGGCTTCTTTCAAATCTTCCCTCCTGGTTTGAAACGTCCATTGATATTATCAAACTCTTTAATAACTCAATGAATAAAAACAATGCCACATCATACAGGAAACGTGAAAGGATAAAGAAAAATTATGTCAGAACCGCAGTGGCTGAAATGGGGAAAAGCATTAAATGCCATCGCTCAAAATGGCTTAACGTACGCTCAAAATGCCTTTGACCGTGAACGATACCTAGCCATTCGCGATATTGCCGCCCAAATGCTGGCAGAGCCGTTTCAAGCCCAGCCTGAAGAGTTAAAATCCTTGTTTTCACTGGATTGCGGCTATCACACGCCAAAGGTGGATGTACGCGGTGTGGTCTTTCAAGACGAAAAAATTCTTCTCGTAAAAGAACGCAGCGATGGATTGTGGACATTGCCCGGCGGCTGGGCAGATGTCAACGAGTCACCGAGTGAAGTGGTTGTACGCGAGATCTGGGAGGAATCCGGTTTCCAAGCAACGCCCTTGCGTCTTTTAGCAGTTTATGATCGCAGCAAACATGAGCACATCCCATATTTCCCGGTGCACATCTATAAACTTTACATCCTTTGCGAGCTATGCGGTGGAGAAGCTCATGACAGCCTTGAAACCAGTGCTGTAGGTTTCTTTGCTGAACATGAACTGCCGCCGCTTTCAATTTCGCGGGTTACAGAAGCCCAACTGAAGCGATTTTTTTATCTTTTCCGCCACCCTGAGCTGCCTGCTGATTTCGATTAGTCATGCCTTTTAAGGCACGGCTTAATACCTCTTTTCCATAGTTTGGATTCGTTCTAAAGTCTCAAAAACATCCAACCCAATTGTTTCGCAATACCATTGAATGGAATCCCAGCGCGGCTGATTTTCTTCGGCTACTCTCGCCAGAGCTTCTTCCCGAGTGATCATCCCTTCCCGAATTTGGTTGGAGCGAAACGTATCATTTTCCGTAAAGCCGGCTCCATAATAATAAATATAGTTGTAGAAAGAAGCTGTGCCATCTCCAATCCGCCAGGTACTGCGAGTATCCTTAGCTACTTCCCAATCATAGAGTTCACGCAGTGTTCTTGTTATCGTTTCCTCATCCCAAGCGATGTAGTTGTATAAGTTAAGGAAAGTATGAGGGATAATATAATAACTGATAAAAGCCCCAATAGTATCCAGCAATGAATCATTGATATAAGCTGGATTTTTAATATATTGTTTAACGTAATAAAATGCCAACCTCAGCTGATTAGTCAACGAAAGCGCATAATGATGCACATGACTTTCGGGCTGCTGAAATCCGCAAAAACCAGTTTTGAAACTTGTTCTTTCCAAGGGATTAATGCACAAAAGCGTAACCTTAGCTCCACATTGCTTCTTCAACTTGTTGGCATAATAAAAAAACTGCTTATCGCCAGCCATAAAAAGCGGCACAGTGCCTAAATCCGGCTGCTTTAGCCAAGCCATGACATTTTTACGGATATAACTCCTTTTCTTCTGAATATCCGCTGAGATGAGAATATGTTCTACACCCAATTTACCGCACAGCCGTGCCTGATTACGGCGGGCTAAGTCAGTTACCATACCCCAGTCATAGGTATAAGCAATAGGTTTCAAGTGCAGTTCATTTTTTAAATAATGCAACCCATAGCTTGAATCGCGTCCACCGCTTAAAGCCACCAAACAATCCGGTTCATCTCCTTTAGAGCGATATGGTTCAAGATCGCGTAGCAGCGCCTCAACACCAGGCAATTCGAGTGGAGGATAATGGCGACAATAATTGCATACCCCTTCTTCATCAAACTCAATAAAGGGCATGGTTTCCGGCAAAATACACTTTGTGCAGCGTCGTAAGGCTTGAATCGGGCGCGTATCTATTTCAAATCGTTTAAAACGAGAGGATGGCAAAACAGTAACAGCAGAGTATGGAGTCGTAGCATTCAACGTGTTATTACGGTTATTACCATTGACATGCAGTTGAATGCTTTTCTTTACCGTATTTGCGGGAATAACCATTTCTCCACGGCTTGCATCCGAAGGGAGAAGAGAAAAAGGAGTGCTGGCAGAACTGCCGGTGTCGATCAATAAGCCTTCGCCGGCTTCCAAATGCACAATAGAAGATGAAGCTATCCAGCGCGACAATGCTGTTCGTCGAATACCTTCACGTAAAATTTGTTTCTCTGAAGCAAACACCTGCAGGCTTTTGTTTTCATTAGCAGCCGTGTATAGTGAACCATTGTTTGTAGCAAGCAGCAGGTACGCTAAATCCTCAAAGAGCACTGCCATAGAGGCAGTTCCTTCCAGCAACGCAAATGCTTTTTGCACCGCAGGAATTAACTCGCCAGCTTCACGATAATAATGGCGCAGCAGGCAAAGCATTGCTTCCGTATCCACTTGGGCATGTTGATCTAAATCCCCGCTAAGCTGACGCAACTGTTCATCATTTACAATGATGCCATTATGTATGCCTACTAGTCCGGCCGCAATCACAGGCTGATTATTTTCATTGAAAAGCATAGAGCCATTCGTTACCAGTCGCGAGTGCCCAATAATAGTAAGGGGCTCTTTAAGATGCCAGCGGCGATCAAAAGCCGACCGTGTTATTTCAAAAAACCATTGTTGATAAGCTTTTTCAGCAATCATCCTGCTGGCAGCCCTTGCCTCTTTATAAACATGCAATTCATCCTTAATGCCAATCGCGATGCCGGCAGCTTCTTTTCCGCGCGATTCTGATAAGAGATGTAATAATTCAACAATGCGCTTGATCTGAGAAAAATTTGTTTCTACATCCGGCAGAATACGAAGTCCAAAAATTCCGCACATACAGCACCTACCTCCTGCTGTTAATCCTCGTTCGGTTTTTGTGCATACACTGTCATGGTATCTCTGAGATTTATATGCACGCTGTATTTACCCAGTGAAAGTGCTTGAGCAGCTTTCAAGGCAGCTTGCGTAAGCGAGGGAATAGTAATCTGAGCAAACTTGCGTAACAAGAAATCCATAGCTACCTTCCTGCCGCAACTTTCAATCATCACATGATTAAAACCGACCTGCTGAAGCAAGATCCGAATCGTCTTGTGGGAAAAAAAATACAAATGTTGGGGAGGAGTAAGCAAATGCCAAAAACGGCCGCTGATTTTTGCAAAGTTGCTTTCGATATCTCCTGTACTTATCGCTATATACCCTCCTGGACGAAGAAGAGAAAACGCTTTTTGCAAACTTTGTCTTGGAGACTCCAAATGTTCTAATACATCCCAAAAAGTGATCAGATCATACAGCTCATTCTGATCATAGCCTAAAATTGATCCCTGAACAACTTGAGAAAAATCGCGTTTTCTAGCTTGCTCAACCGCATAAGCTGAAAATTCTATTCCATGCAGAAATGACACTTGATGTTGGGCAGCTTCTAAGAAATCACCAGTAGCACAACCTACATCCAGCCAGCGGTCGTAACGCAAATCCTTCAGCTTTTTGAGACGTAAAAATTGCTCTTGTGCATTTTGAGAACTTGCGCTGCCTAACCCATTGTACTTCGACCCAGCAGTGTAATACTGCGCTGAATACAAAGTGGCAAGCTCCTGCAATCCAGGCAATTCATTAGTATAGACCAAAGAGCATGATTTGCAGCGAACAATATGATAGCCGCGTCGTTTATAAAGGAGCTCCAATGTTTGAGTTTCGCCGCAAAGATCACAACCCCGAAAAGAAAGCTTATTTGTTATCATAAGGCGAATTATTCTCGCGATTGTAATCCATATCCATCCAAATAGCAAAAAGTATGGACTGCAGCGTTGAGATAATAGAAAAGCTGAGAATAGTTAAGGTCGTCTGCGGAGCTTCACCATAAATCATATAGAGATGAAAGAAACG
>DAOUFY010000077.1:0-4033 GCA_034429745.1 Anaerolineales bacterium | reverse complement strand
CGGCGCAGCTCTCCTCTCATCCACAGAACCAACAGGTGCCGACACCCAAGCCTGCCCTGCTTGCCACGCAGATGTCCCCCTCGGCATGGCATTCTGCCCCAACTGCGGTGCAGCTCTCCCCTCAACCCCAGAACCAACTGCCGATACCCAATCCTGCCCGGCCTGCCATGCAGACGTCCCGCTCGGCATGGCATTCTGCCCCAACTGCGGCGCAGCCCTACCCTCAACTTCAGAACCAGCAGCAGAAGATAAAGATACTATTCACTGTCCCAACTGTGCAGAAGTGATTCCTGCCGATCTATTCTTCTGCCCAATTTGCGGCACAGCGCTTCAAAAAAAAGAATCCCTTAATGAAACAAGCCCGAAACAATCATCTATAGGAATCCCACCCACTCCTGAAGAAGAAACGGAAAAAAAAATCGTTGACACTTCAAGCAATAAGGGGTTGCTAGAGGCTAATGAAGAGGTTGGCTATGAATTAGATGAATCACCTATTGATGCAATCGTTGAAGAGGATACAGTGCTTTGCACCAATTGTGGAATGCGCGTGCTAAAAACTTTAAAGTATTGCAATCACTGCGGAGCAAGTATTATCCTATTTCATGAAAACGAGGAGTTTGTTGAAGAATCCCTGCCTAGCCCAGAATCTTCACCTGAAACCTCCGTTAAGCAGGTTGATAACGAAATAAAACCTTTACCTCCAGACACCAAAACTTGTCCAAATTGTCTTGCTATCCTTCCTTTAGGTGAAAAAGTCTGCAGCGTTTGTGGAGCTTCGCTATTTCAAGATCAAACCTCAATTTTATGCCCTCAATGTGGTCAAGAATTGCCGCTTGAGGCAAAATTTTGCGTTCATTGCGGTGTCAGCTTCTATTCTGAGTCAACACCAACCGACATAAAAATTGAAAGTGAAGAAGAAGCTTCGAAAACATCGCCAACGGATTTATCTTCAGAAAAGGCAAAGCTTTTCCTTGACGAGGAATCCTCCCCGCTTCAAAAGCAGAACAAGGGAGAAGAAGCCACTCCACAGCCTTCTGCTAATTTTTCTTCAACGCAAAAAAGTGAAGCGTGCGGTTTTTGTGGATTAAGGTTTACCGTGCCGGTAAACTCATGCCCTTCTTGTGGAATGCCCCTTCGTCCATTAAACGATGGGAAAGCTGAAGAAGATAGTTCCATTCACCAATGGAATTGTACATATTGCGGATTTATTAATAAAACTGAACAAGAATGTGCTTCATGTGGCACCCCACAAAATGGAGGAGCACCAACACCTGCCCCCCCATCTCCCTCTCCAACCATTTGTCTTTACTGCTCATATGTCAATAAACCCAACACCTTGACTTGCGCTTCATGTGGAGCGCCCATTAAAAGAGAGGCTTCTCCATCTTCAGCGGCAAAAGACAGCCCAATACCTTCCGCAGCAGCTTCCTCTTCATCTCAGGCTGACTATGCAAGCAGCTCTCCTGTTTTACAGTCAAAAAAAATAAATGATACGTCTTCCCCTATCTCCACAAAAACAGAAGCTTCTTCTGTCTCTTCACCAACTCCTATCGAAGAGAATATTCTACCTGAATCAGCAGAGGCAGTAACCTCTGATGCTGCTGACCATGAAGATGATAAAAAAGAGACTTCCACCTCATCCTTAAAAACGATTGCCGCTCGAAAGCCTTGGATTTTGATCGGCGGAGGCATTGTGCTTCTGTTTCTCTTAGGAATTATTGGAGTGGCCGCTTGGCAAGGACTGAACCCCAAGAAGACTTACTCTATCGAAGCAGAACTCACTCAGCTTGCAACGGCCTATAAACCCATTGCGACCCTTGCTCCAAAACAGCTAACACCTAACTTAACCATTACCGAAACTCAAACCTCTGCACTTGCTGCATCGCCCTTTATACCTACTGCTGCCATAGGCATTTGCAACCCTGAAACCAATAGCAGTGAGCAATCTTGCGAACCTTCGCCAATGCCAACGGTGCTTGAAACCGAAGCTGCAACAGAAAAACCAACTTCGTTACCCATATCGGAGACACCTTCAACGCCTGCCACACAGACTTCTTCATCCACCACAGAAACTTCTTCCTCCGCTGAACCAACAAAAACAAATCCTCGCGATCAAGCAATTCTGGTTAAAATACCTGCAGGCGAATTTCTCATGGGCAGTGAAGTAGGCACTGACAGCAACTACGTAGGCAATGAAGGACCAGTCCATACCGTTTACTTAAATGAGTATTGGATATACCAAACAGAAGTTACCAATAAAATGTACGCCCAGTGCGTTGAAGAAAAAGCTTGCACTCTGCCCAAAGCTGCAGATCAACCAACAAGTCATTTCAATAAAAGCGGATTTGAAAATCATCCTGTTGTCCAAATTAATTGGGATCAAGCAAAAATGTATTGTGAATGGGCAGGAGGCAGACTTCCAACTGAGGCTGAATGGGAAAAAGCTGCCCGAGGCACAGACGGTCGTCGTTTTCCTTGGGGCAATGATCCTTTAGATGGCACAAGACTAAATTACTGCGATAAACAATGCTCACTAAAAGAAAAAGACGAAAAACAAGATGATGGCTACGCCACAACTGCTCCTGTGGGCTCATATCCTAAAGGTGCCAGCCCATACGGAGTATTCGATATGTCCGGCAATGTCTGGGAATGGGTTGCTGACTGGTTCAGTCCAACTTATTACCGTGAATCACCCCGCGAGAATCCTCAAGGTCCACCCGATGGTGAATTGCGCGTTATGCGCGGCGGGTCGTGGTCGAATAAATTGCCCGTACAGTTTCGGACAGCTAATCGTCAATCCATGCTAACAAATAGTACCTTTGACACCTTAGGTTTTCGGTGTGTTATTGTCAACCCCTAATATTCTCAGCAGGAGCTGATAAATTATGGAAACTCAACCTAGAATACTGATTATTGATGATGATGAAAATGTTCAAGAAGTGTTGAAATCGTTTTTATACGACGAAGGGTACAACTTTTGTTTTGCCTCCACTGGGAATGAAGGCATACAAAAAGCCCATCAATGCAATCCGGATGTTATCCTGCTGGACGTCATGATGCCTGACATGAATGGACTTGAAGTATGCGCCCACCTTCGAGCTTCTGAACAATTCCGTGAAATTCCTATCCTGCTTATTACTTCTTTAAGTGATCGTTCCTCGCGCATTGAAGGGTTGCGATGTGGTGCAGATGATTTTCTTGTCAAACCCATTGATCGGGCAGAATTGCGCGCTCGGATTAGAACAATTATCCGACTCAACCGCTACCGCTTGCTACATAATGAACGAACACGCTATGAAACCTTATTTAATTTATCCCCCGATGCACTTATCATCACCGACGAAGCGGGGATTATTCGAATGATTAATCCCGCAGCTAAATCGCTCAATCTTTGTATTAATAGAGAAAAACCAGATATGGATTTGATTGGCAATCCTTTCATCAATCTGCTGCCCCAGCAACATGCCACTCATTATATGGAAGAATATCAGTCCATTTTAGAAGATGGTGAAAGGACTTTACGATTAGAAACTGAGCTTTATCAAACTAATAACCTTTACTTGCCAGTCGAAATCCATGCTAAAAGGTTCGTGTGGAACGAAAACCGTTACGTACAAATTCTCATCAGAGATATCAGTGAACGAAAATTAGCGGAACAACAAATCAAGAAAGCCTATGACGCCTTGCAGGAATCACTCGAAGAAACGATCGTTGGCTGGGGACGCACCCTTGAAAAGCGGGATATGGAAACTCATGGTCACACTCAACGGGTAACTGAGATCACGGTTGCAATGGCTAAAAAGCTGGGCTTTACAGACGACCAATTGGTGCAAATCAGGCGCGGCGCCGCATTGCACGATTTAGGTAAAATCGGCATTCCAGACAGGATTCTCCTCAAGCCAGCTCCGCTTGATGAAGAAGAATGGGAAATCATGCGCAAACACCCCACCTACGCTTATGAAATGATTTCTTCTATATTTTTCTTATTGCCGGCAAGCATCATTCCCCTTTACCACCATGAACGCTGGGATGG
>DAOUFY010000076.1:0-3990 GCA_034429745.1 Anaerolineales bacterium | reverse complement strand
AGGCGCAGGAAACCATCCTCGCGGCGGATTTGAGACGACCAGCGATATAAGTTACGGCTGAAGCCTACGCCGGCGACATGCGGCATGTAGTAATGGCGGTAACGTTCTCCCTCCACTACCTGGAGGAGAATTGCCATGCGTTCGTCATAATCTTGCACTCCTTTGCTGCGACGGTATAGCAAGGCATCGGGGTTAAATATGCTGGCATAGACGCGCTGAATGGCTTTGGTGAGATGATGCAAATTTTCATCCAACGAGCCTTGATTGGGCAGGAAAATACTCTCATATTTTCCTGCGAAGGAAAGGTTAAGGTTGTCTTCCAGCAGGCTAGATGAACGAACAATCAGCGGTTCATGCCCAATTTCTGCCAATAATTCGGATAGTTTTTCAAGCGTGTCTGTAGGGAATTCTGCCTCGAGGAATTCTTTTTGAATCTGGGGATACTCAGCGCGGATTTCTGCCTCGGTTTTGTACTTTTGGTCTGCCCAGTGGGTAAGGTCATTGGCAGACATAAAATCATAGGTTGTATCGGCGGCAATGTAATAAGAAATGGGCTTCTTTAAGCAGGCTTTGATTTCTTCATCAGCTGCAGATTCGAGAATCCGGTGCGCCAGCAGCATGCCTGCAGCTTTTCCCCCAATTTTGCCGGAGCCGATCTTGCGGCGCCGGACTTCAAATAAGTCTTCCATGTTGAACCATTCTTTGGCAATTTTTATGTAGGCAAGGTGATCGCTGATCATCGTTCGGATGAGCACGACTTTTATTTCCTGCAGACGCGCCATGTAGCGTTCCCGTTTTTCGGGTGGCATAAGTTCGATAGCAAAACCTTGCTCGAAAAGCATGTCTTGGGGGGCAAGTTCGGGGTTGAAAGAGATGATTATTTCTTCCTGAGGATTGTTTTGCGAACTAATTTCTTCACGTACAAGCTGCTCGAAAATGTAATAAGGAAGATTATTGCCAAAATAGAAATCGGTGAGGTGATTGCGAATGCGATTGAGGCGTGTTTCCCATACGTCGCGCGGCTCCTGACGGAATGGGTCATGTACGCCTTCACGCGCCTGAGAACGGATGGCTTCTTCGCGGACATGGTCTTCGAAAGCTTGCGGGGATATGATGCCCCTTGCAAAAAGTTCGCGGCGCATGCGCGCCCGTATTCGTGTTCGTAATATTGGATATTGAACAAGAGTTAGGTAGATCTTAACAACTTGATCTGTGGTTACACGAGGCAGGGACATCTGTCTCTACATCATATTAATTACCCAAGTGCATAGGCATAATGACGTGCACAAAACTTGTATCGCCGGCTTGGTAAATGGCACCTGGGCTAGTGTTAGCTGTGGTTTCTAAAACAAGGTTGGGGGTCTTGATCACTTCGAGGGCTTCACGTAAAAAGCGTACATTAAAAGCAATGAGCAATGGGTTACCCTCGATAGTTGCTTCCATTTCGGTTTGGTGCGAGCCGCTTTCGTCTGATTGGCCGGAGATTTCAACTTTGCCCATGTTTTCGTCGCTGCCGGGTAAAATATTGAGGCGTACAATATTATTGCTTTGCCGGGCAAAGATTTCAGCTTGGCGGCATGCTTTTAGCAGCCCGCTGGTTGAAAGGATAGCCCGAGTTTGATAAGATTTTGGGATTACCTGATCAACATTTGGATATGTGCCTTCAATAAGTTGAGAGATCACCTGTATGCCTTGGATTTCTTCTGAAGGTCCTACGGTAAAAATAACTTGATTGCGCTCGCTGGGAATTTGCATATTCATAGTCTGCTCGCCATCTGAGACGATGCGGGCTAACTCGCTGAGGGTGCGGGCAGGGATGATGGCAGAGATCGGTTCTGGCAATGACTCCAATAATTCTGTTGAACTGCGCGATAAGCGAAAACCATCTGCGGCAGATAAGCTAATTTTTCTGCCTTCCCCTTTGACAAACACGCCGGTCAAAACAGGGCGTGCTTCATCATTGGAGCTGGCAAAGACAACTTGCTGGATCATTTCCTTGAAGGTAGAAATGGGCAAGGATATCCCATCATTGATGTCAATGGTGGGCATAGGAGGAAACTCCGTTGCATCAATGCACTTGATGTTGGTGTTTGATGCTTTGCTCCGAATGTTGAGGGTTTGGGTACGCAAGGTAAGGCTGAGTTCAATTTGCTGCTGTCCTTCTAAAGTGTTGATTAAATCATTAAAGATGCGAGCAGGGACAGTTGTAGCCCCTTCTTCCTCTATCTTTGCACCAATCCAGCAGATAATGCCCAGCTCCAAGTTGGTAGCTGAAAGGCGCAACCGTCCTTCATCGGTTGCGAGTAAAATGTTTGATAAAACCGGCAGTGTGCTTCGAGATGATACTGCACGTGAAACGATGCTTAACCCATGTGCTAAGCTCTCTTGCAAGACCGATACTTTCATGAGACCGCGCCCTCCCTTGTTTGCTTAATGTTTTAATTATACAACAAGTAGCGAGAAATTTGTAGGTTCTTTGGAAAATTATTGTGAAAGATGAGGTTTATTTATTACGCTCTCCAAAAAGCAGGGTGCCAATCCGCACCATGTTTGCCCCTTCTTCGATGGCGATGAGGTAACTGTCACTCATTCCCATCGAGAGATAACGGAGTGTGGATTGGAAAGCTGGAATTTTATGGAGTTCGTCATAAAGCTGCCGGGTTGCTCGAAAGAAGGGGCGAAGCTTCTCGGGTTCTTCCAGCCAGGGTCCCATGGTCATTAAGCCTTCCAACCGTAAATGAGGCAAAGCTTGAATAGCTTCAGCTAATTGAAGGGTATGTTCTGGGAAAATTCCGCTTTTATTTGGTTCTCTGCCGCTGTTGACTTCGATGAGTACTGGCAAAGTCTTTTGCAAAGTTTGGCAGCGGTGTTCAAGCTCTTGGGCAAGCTCAAGTGAATCGAGAGTCTGAATGACATCGAAAAGCTGAACTGCTTGTGCGGCTTTATTGCGCTGCAAGTGGCCAATGAGGTGATAAGTAATAAGTTCCCGCTCATGGCTGGGGAGAGAAGCGAGCATCTGCCGACCTTCCTGAACGTAATTATGCCCAATGTGGCGAATCCCGCCTTGAATGGCAGCTTGCACTTCTGCTACGGTGCGTTTCTTCGCTGCAGCCACGATTGTAACGTAAGATGGTACTTCAGCAAGCAGCTTTTCCGCCTTTTGAGAAATTGTTAATTCTTGAGAAGATAAGTGAGGTTGAGTATGGGACATATGTACCTAGCCTATTTACGGCAATAAACGATAGAAGATGCTTTCCCATTGTTTAATCGCCTGATAGGCTTGGTCTTTTGTGGCTGTTTCATGTGCCAAGCTAGAAGCAGTCCGATGTGCTATCGTAGAAACGTTAGCTAACTGCTCTTGAATTTCGAGTAAATTATATTCATTTACAAGTTCTTTTATTATTTCATTATTGTTATATTTTTTCTTTATGTAATAACGTAATTGCTGTCGAAGGGAAGCTTCCTGCTTTCCAGATTCAGGTTGAAAACCAGGTTCTTTGGCTACAATATTTTTAGGTGCAAATTTATCTAACATCATTTCTAAAATACCTCGTAATTCCACTAAAGTTCCTGAATAATTAGGTGGTGAACTCTGAAAGATTCTCCATGCACTTATATATTTATCGCCCAATATTTTTCCTAGCTCAGGATCAACAGCATTCATTCTTTCTAAAAGTAAACGATCAAATTGTGGTTCTTCATCAAGTGTTCCGTACTCGAGATACCATTTATAGAACATTTGTCCATTAACCTTATAGATAAAACCATCATCTTCTTCTTTAACGATACCAACATGTAAAAGAATTTCGACAGCTTCATCTGTAGCAGTAGAACCAAAAGTCCGCGTCAATTCTCTTCGCGATACAGGTTCTTTTTTATCAGATAGATATGCATAAATACCTCGCGCATTGGGACTACAATATTTCTCCCACCAATCGCTAAATTGCCATCTTCTTTCTCGATGAAATTTTTTAATGGCTTCATCTAACC
>DAOUFY010000075.1:0-7144 GCA_034429745.1 Anaerolineales bacterium | reverse complement strand
AAATAAGAGATGACTTATTAACAAGGATTTCTGCTTTAAAGTGGCGTTTATCTGCACACACAGACCAAATTCAATGGGGTCAAGAGACTATATCTTGGCTTGACATAATCTCACATAATACTGATAGAAACCTTTTACAAGCCATTGCTTTAGCCGCTTTAGAGAAAAATGACTTTTACACAGCCATACAAGCTAGTACTAAGGCATTATCTCAACATCCAATTGAACCGAAATTTCACTTAACGTATGCTAAAGCTGTTATTTTATGTAGCGAATTTAATAAAATTGCACAAGAATTAGAAGCTCTTGCACATATTGTCTCATTAGGCCAAGATGATAAAGTCATATACCAAAGTGTAATTCAAGCATTAAACCACGCTGAAGAATTTGCAACGCCCGAGGAAATCAAGCCCATGATTAAGAGCTTGAAAACTCGAGCAGAAGCCCTTTATAACCCATCTTGCGATATTAATGAATCAATACTTTGGTGCCAACAAGTTCATTCACCTGAAGAAGCTATCGCCTTTCTCACTTTCGCACTAAAAACGAAAGACTTTCATAACGCGGTTGAAATAGCTCATAAATTTTCTAATGATAGCAGAGTTTCTTCTCTATTTGCATTAATTCTATTGGAAAACCATCCTATTCAGGCAGAAGAAACAGCAATAAAGGCATTAGAAAATGTTCACTCAGCTGATCCATGGCTTCCCCTCCAATATGCCATAGCCGCTAAGACCGCTGAATATGTTGGAAATGATGATATTGCTTATGAATATCTGGAAAAAGCTCTTTCTTTATGGAATAACGAACCACGATGGCATCAAAGAATAGCTCAATTGGCTTTGAAATTGGGTAAGCCAACAATTGCAAATAAATTCATTGAACAAATGCTAACTCTGCAGCCTAAGCTTGCTGAAACACAAATATCTGCTGCCCAAATCTATATTGAATCGCTCTCTGAGCCTCAAAAGGCAATAGATATCCTACAGTCTCTTATAAAAACTTTGCCTGAAGAAAGTGATCAAAGTTTCTTGGCACAAGCTTTACTGGCTGAAGCTTTGATGCAAGCCGGAAACAAAGATGATGCATTAATCTTATACAGAAAAGTCTTCAAATCACCATTAGCCCAAGATCCCATTTGGAAAATAAAAATTTCTCTTGGCTTAGCCAAAGCTGCTCTCCTTAGTGGGCAAGCGAGTACCGCTATCGCAGTATTAGAAGATATTGTCCATATCGCACCACGTGAACTTTCGATTTATAAACTCTTAACTGAAGCTTACATCAAGGCAAGTCTTCCCCAATCTGCATTACAAACGGCTCAATTAGTACTGAGTGAATCACCGGCAAATGTCGAAAACCTTACTTGGTATGCAGAAAAGAATCTCGAACTCAATCATCCTCATGAAGCCCTGCAAGCCCTTAAACGAGCAATCGAAATTCACCCACAAGATTTCAGCATTCAAACCCTATATGCAAACACACTGTTAAATGTAGGTCAACGCGATCAAGCCATTGAATGGTATCAAAAATTGCTACCTAATGAAAACATATTGTTAGAAGACATTATTAATTCTGTAGAAACACTACTTCAGCATGGAGAAACAAATCTTGCATTAAAAATATTGCAAAATGCACAACGGAATAAAAATTTTTACAGTAAAGATGACCAACGTCAAATCCTCATCAACCTTGCAAAAGTGTATCAATCCATGGGAGATCTTCAAGCAGGCATAAAGTATATCGAACAAGCTCTCCAAATTAGCTCAGAACCCATCTCTGAGCCTTATAAACTAAAAGCTAGCATGTACCTTCAGTTAGATCGCCCACAAGCGGCATTAGCAGTATTGGAACAAGCATTAGCCATTGATCCAAATGATGAAAGTATTGAAACTCAAAAATTGGAAATTTTGAAAACAAAAGGTGAAATTGAAGCTGCTTTAGAACAAGCACAAAAAATGGCAAAACGCTCTTCTGCAAGTCGTGCTTTAGCCGCTGCCTTTTCAATCATGATGATGGACGATGAAACAACTAAAGTAATTCTTGATGAGGAATCATTAAACCTGGACAAAATTACACCTGCCACTTTTCTTTTAGCTGTCTATAAAGCAGAAATTGCTCTCGATAAAGGGGAATTCAATGAAGCTTTATGGATTTATAATAAATTGAAAAACCACACCGAACAAGACACATCATTACCTCCCACATTACAAGCCCGCTTACATACATTAGCCGCCCGATTATCTAGGCACGGTGTTTTAGAATTACCTTTCCAAACCTCATTAGAAGAAGCTTACGCTGTTGTATCTGCTGAAGGTGTAGATGAGGGACACAAAGTCGCTCTCGTCGAAGCTGCTCTTGACTGCTTAGATTTCGATAAAGCTCAAAAAATACTGGATCAATTACTCTCATCCGAAAGAAAAGAACCAAAACCTTATCTACTCCTCGCACGTTGCCTGACACAAAAAGCTGAATGGAAGAGGCTTTGCAATGTTGCCTTAGTTCGCAATCATGCTCCCTCTAGTGATTCTATCTCTGAATCAGCTTATCATTCCTTCGAATCAGCTATTAACTTAGCTGTTCAAAGGTTATCTGGAAATATTTATAATAATGCCGGCTCATCAAAGACATTATCTGGCATACAAAAAGAAAATTATGCTCACCATCAAATTCAACGATGGTGGCTTCGTGGAAAAGCAGCTTTTGACGATGTACCCAATGAAGAAACTATTTTAGGACTGACGAATTTACCCGCTACGGCTGAAGATACATCTGCCCTGATAAGTGCCTATGCCAGAAGCGGTAAAGCAGCATTAACGCACACTCTGGCAATGGATTTTCCTAAAAGCTATGAAGTACAAGCTCAATGGCTAGCCGCGATAAACCTCAGCGATATAGAAACAGATTACCTTCAAATAAGAAAGTCAATAGAACCTTTGCTCTCCGAAAAGTCAGAGCATTCTACTCCAATATTACTTGCTCTCCTTGCCAGAGTAGCTGATAAAGCTGGTAATAAAGAAGAAGCTATACACCTAATTAAGGAAGCTTTATTTCAATGGCAAAATGAAGCTTTATGGGTTGAATTTTATGCCAGTAAATGCTTTGAGTGTGGAGATATTCAAAACGGCTTTACCGCATTGGAAAAATACCTCACCATAAATCCTACGGATTTAGAAATTAGACGTACTCTAGCGAAAGCTTATTTTGATTTTCAACAATATAATTCCTCAATTTCTCATTATCAATTCCTAGCCGAAGAATCTCTAACAGACATCCAAAGTCGTCTTGCATTAGCTGAAGCATTCCTTGCCCAAAATAAACTAAACGAAGCCAAACAATGGGCTAAAGAAGCACTTGCGTTAGATGGCAATAACAAACAAGCCCTGTTGATAAACGCCCAGCTTGCTTTAAAAGCACAAGATTATGTGAAGGCATATAAACATGCGAAAGCAGCACTTCGTAATGACAGCCGCGATGAAAAGATATACTTTACCCTCGCAGCGGCCTTGCATGCTTTAAACCAACCTGATAAGGCATTGCTTGCTCTAGATCGCGCGATAGAATTTGCCGGCAATGTTCCCCAAGCAAAATTAGAAAAAATAAAAATGATCCGCTCCATACAAGGTGATGAAGCAGCATTGCCTCTCTTATTTAAACTCAGTGAGGAAAATCCGGACTTTTCCCCTGCTTTGGCTTATTTAGCTCATTTTCTTACGGATCTTGGCCAATATGAACCTGCTTTACAAGCCGCCCAAATCGCCTTAAAAAATGATGATGGGTTATTAAACGAAAATGAGCTTTCTGAATTGCACTTTTTGAGTGGAAAGCTATATCACAATAACGGAAATTTAGACAAAGCCATTTATCACTTCAGTCAAGCAATCAAACTAAACCCACATGAGGTTGAACATTATATTGAATTAGGAAAAACCTATCAAGAGCGTCGTCAACCCCTTCAAGCATTGCAGACTTTACATCAAGCAATTCAACTCTTTCCTTCAGATGCCCGCTTATACTATTATGCTGCACTAGCCATGAAGGATAGTAAAGATTTCAAAGGGGCTGAAAAAATGCTTCAAAAAGCAATTCAATTAGCACCTAACGATGTCCGAATCCAACGTCTTCTTGGTTCAATTACTGCATTAAATTTAGTTCATAACCGATAAACTTCTTGTAAAATAAACTGATCTATGTAATAAAAGGAATCAATATGAAGGGATTACCACAAAAGCAAAATGTGATTCAAAGAGATGATTTTATAAAAATTATTCAATCCGCCATTCAACTTAAGCACTACCGCTTTGCAGCTGAAATGGTTGATCAATGGTTAAGTTCCTATCCTAAAGATATAGTTATATCTTACTACAAAGCTTTGTTGTTATTTGTGGCTAACCCATCATCTGTTGCTTCACATCAAGAAGCTATAAAACTGCTTGAAGACATTTGCCAAAAAGATGCTGAATACACCGATGCAGTATTTTTACTATTTAATATAAGTACAAGCCTGAAAAACCCAGTTGCCGATTCCTTTAAAGAAATATATTATGTTCTCAGCGGAAAATCAGAATCCCTGTCACAGATTTGGTCTAGGTCCTTATATAAAGCACGTTTTTATCTTAACACAGGTAATTTTGAAGAAGCTGAACAGTTGATTCAAGAGACATTAAAAATCGTATTGCCATCTCCCAAAACCGCAAAAAGCATTAATAATTTAGATGCTCTCTTATCTGCTGTAACCCATATCCAAATTCTCTATCGAAAAGTTAAACAAAATTCATTAGCAGATACACCAAGTCTCCTGTCTCTTGTTGACTTTTATCATAATATTTGGGATAAGAATTTAGTTTTTAAACTTATCCAAGCTGACCTACTTATGGAAGGTGGCAGATCTGACAATGCAGTCAATATATTGCATCAAACTGCTTCTGAAGACATCAGCGGCGAAATAGCAGAACGCTGTTTTGGGAAGAATCATCCTTATCTGTCCTTATGGACAAGAGACATTTCAATAAAAATTGAAACTTCAATCCCAGCTTCCATTGCAGCTCAATTAGGTTGGAATCAGTTACCAAATCCGACAGACTTTCCCTCTGTGGACAAGTCGTTATTCTCTGAATTAAATACTTCTTATGACATACCGCCATCCTATGAAACCGAAGAACAAAATCAACAAAGTGTGGAAAATTTATCCTATACAACAGACGATGATTTAATAACCGCTCTTGATGAAATAGCCAAAAACCTGCGTGCACCATTACCCTCCCACACTGATGCTCGTTATCCTGTTTATCTCATCTTAAGTTCCAAACAACACCTAAAGAAGCAATATGGAGAGGATGGCTTCAAAAGAATTGATGAATCCCTAGTAAAACTAGCTGAATTTACTAATCAACTTCCCGGTTGGAATGCCCGTATTCTTTATGTAGATGATACCTCCAGCGCTGCTGCAAATGGAATAAAACCCGTCCTAGCAACCGATCCGTGGGCTATCAAACTATCTCTTAAAGATTTAGATAGAGCTTTACAAAAAACAGGGGAAATGATTGGCGCTTTGCTTATCGTAGGAGGACATGAAATAATTCCTTTTCATAGTTTGCCAAATCCAGTTGATGATCCTGATACAGAAGTCTTTTCTGATAACCCTTACGCAACAACAGATGAAAATTATTTTATACCCGAGTGGAGTGTTGGAAGAATAACAACTGGTACATCCTCGGATGCATCAAAATTAGTTGACATTATTGAAAGAATTATAGCAGACCGCACACAGAAAAACGATCAAAAGCCATGGTATCTACGCCTTATTCAAACCATTATTAATTGGCTTTCACCTACACAAAACCTTATGAAAACAAGTGTAGGTTATACTGCCGCAATCTGGAAAGATGCATCTCTTGCAGTCTTTAACACTATCGGAGACAGCAGAGATTTGTTGATTTCTCCTCCAACAAATTTTTCCAGCTTTAACAATGGAAAAATTATCCCATCAAAACTCGGCTATTTTAATCTCCATGGTGTTGAAGATTCACCTGAATGGTATGGACAAAGAGATCCTATGAATTCCTTTTTTACCGATACAGATGATACAGACAGCGATCATCGTTTATGGGATGACGATTATCCCATAGCTTTACGTCCACAAAATCTTGATGGCAATACCCAAATCCCTGAAGTTATTTTTACAGAGGCTTGTTATGGAGCTTATATCAATCAAAAAAGCATTGATGATGCATTATCGTTAAAATTTTTATCATCAGGAACGAAAGCTTTTGCAGGAGCCACCTCAACAGCTTATGGCTCGGTTACTACTCCCCTAACTGCCGCTGATCTGCTTTGTAAGCTGTTTTGGCAATATATCCAAGATGGTTACAGTGCCGGTCCTGCACTTATGCAAGCTAAAATATCTTTAGCAAAAGAAATGAATCAACGTCAAGGATATCTTGACGGTGAGGATCAAAAAACTTTGATTCAATTTATTCTACTCGGTGATCCATTAGCTAAATTTAATTCACGTTCATCGAAAGGAAAAGCTGTTGACATCCATCAAACTTCCCGCTCAACGGAACCTTCTCAAGTAATAACCGTTCAAGAGAAAAGTCTATCGGAAGACACTCCTAATATTGATCCCCTTACATTAGAAACGATTAAAGAGGCCGTAGCCAAATACTTGCCTGGTATGACCAATGCAGAAATGAATATCAGTCAAATGGTTACCTCTTCATCATATTTACAAGACAAAAAAGCAACTGCCCTATCCTCAACAAAGACTTACAATACTGAAAAGTTACCGTACCAAGTTATCACCTTACGCAAGTCAGTTAATAAATACTCAGCTAAGCATATTCATATTGCCCGTTTAACTGTCGATCAAAAAGGAAATATTATAAAAATGACTTATTCCCGATAAAACAAGGTTTTTCTCTTTTTATCTTATGAGTAAAAATCCCGAATTTATACGTTCATTCATCGCTATTGATCTACCCGATGAGATGCAAAACAATATCCAAGAAATTATTTCTTTTGTATCTCAAAGATTAAGGAAACAATCAATTCAACTAGAAAATGCTATCCGTTGGGTTCCTCCAAAAAATATTCACATAACCCTTCACTTTTTAGGCGATATTCAAAAATCAAAATTAGAAGAAAT
>DAOUFY010000074.1:0-26111 GCA_034429745.1 Anaerolineales bacterium | reverse complement strand
TTTTCTTGAAGGTGATCAGGTTTTAAAATCCATGAGGTAGAATTGGATTTTTCCTGTTGTTGAATGGAGTTGGGCTGTAAATTGTAATTAAATTCGGATAAGGTTTGCAGCCACAACGAACCAACAAGATTAGCTTGAAGAGGGAAGGTTAAGGTAGCAAAAGGAAGCGTGTAAAGCAGCTCATCAATAGCGTTGAAAATTAAGTCGGAATTTTCTTGGTGTAAAAATTGATTTCCTATCAATAACACGCGCTTTGAATGATTGAGTAGGAAATCTGCAGTTTTGCCGACCCAAGTGTCTTCAGAAGTTGAAGAATGATGTTGCAAAGCGGCAACCAAGCTATGCAAGGCAAGATGTTCTTCTCCTGAATGAGGATTAATCCAGATAGTGGCGTGCCTGCTAAGATGATGCAAGCCTGGATAAAGGGTGATTAGTATCGCTCCATTTTGCATAGCCCGCTTAATTTTGCTTCCGATTACGGATTGATTATAGCGGCCATCAAAGCCGATGCTAAAAATGACTTGGGCGTTTTCCAAATCTTCCCAATTTGCCTGATTGCTAAGGTGCCGAATGGTTGGGCGGAGAGAATTTCCATAAGCGAAGCGGCTGAGGTTTTCAATGTTGGGTGAGTTCATTACTTGCTGGATGAATTTTCGAGCAATGTATAGCTCCTCATTGGTGCAATCTGCGGATAACGCTAGACCAAATAGGTGAGGAGGACATTCAGCAAGTTTTTCAGCTGCCATTTGAACAGCTTCTGTTGGGGTTAGATAATGTTTTATGCCGTTTTCCCAAAGATAAGGTCGCGTGAGACGTTGTGGTTGATTGAGCACTTCATAGACTGCAAAACGACCCTTAACGCATAGTTGCTCGAGTGAATTAAGCGGTTGTGTTGTTGGCACGCTTCCAATGACTTCGTTGCCTTTAACTTGAAGTTGAATTTGGCATCCTAATCCGCAAAAAGAACAAGTTGTCTGAACCTCTTTTTCTGCTGCGCCTAACCATTTGCGAGTTTTTTCAGCAAGTGCGCCGGTGGGACAAACTGTTACACATGAACCGCAAAATTCGCAATCTGCCTCTAGATGGCTGCGTTCAAATGCTGTACCTACTCTCGTAAACGGACCTCTATGCTGGAAACTTAGCACTTCAGCAAGACGGTATTCCTGACAAGCGCGGATGCACCTGCCGCAAAGAATACACAGATTGTAATCGCGGTCATAAAATGGATCGTACGTTTCAGGATCGAATTTACGAGCAAGGGCTGAATATTTTATATGAGTAATTCCAAGAGCGGCTACAACTTTTTGCAGTTCACAATCGCCATTTTGGGGGCAGTTATGGCAGCCTGTTACCCATTCTGTTTTGCACAACGTTGTCATGTTGCTGTCGCAGAATGTATTTTCGGGACAAGAAAAGCAAACTGAAGGGTGATCGCTGAGAATTAGGCTAAGCATTTCTTTACGGATGGTCTGCAGGTCCGGGGTGTTGGTGTGGACAATCATCCCTTCCGCGATTGGTGTGGTGCAAGAGGAGAAGAATTGGGGTCTGCCTTCAATTTGTACCAAACATAAGCGGCAGCCTCCAAAGGGAGATAAACCTTTGTATGCACATAAGGTTGGAATATATATACCGGCTTTCTGAGCCGCTTCGAGAATGGTTAAGCCAGACTCAGCAGTAATTTGAGTGCCATCTATAGTTAAGGTTATAAGAGGTAAGTTATTGTTTGTCATAGCAGGAATTTAAACGTGTGAAGGATGAGGAATTATGTTGATTGCCTCAAAATGACAGGCAAAATAGCAAGCTCGACATTGTATGCATTTTTCTTGATCTATTTGATGAGGCTGACGTCTCTCCCCAAGAATGGCGTTGGAAGGGCAGCTCTTTACACATAGGTGGCAACCGTTGCATTTATCGGCATCAATTTCATAAGCAAATAACCCGGCGCAAACTCCAGCCCGGCAGAATTTTTGTTCAATGTGTTCAAGATATTCTTCACGAAAATATTTCAGTGTGGTTTTAACTGGATTTGGAGCCGTTGCTCCTAAATTGCACAGCGAGCCTTTGCTGACGGTTTGAGATAACTCTTCGAGCAAGTCTAGGTCCTCAAGCGTACCATACCCCATGGCAATCTTATCCAACAAGTTGACCATCTGTAATGTGCCAATACGGCAGGGAACGCATTTGCCACAGGATTCTTTCTGAGTGAAACGTAAAAAGTATCGGGCAACATCTACTGCACAGCTGTCGCTATCCATAACTACCAAGCCTCCTGAGCCCATGATGGAACCCACAGAAGCTAAGGCTTCGTAGCTGAGGGGTATATCAAGATGCTCACTCGGTATGCATCCGCCGGAAGGCCCTCCGGTCTGCACAGCTTTGAAAGGTTTCTTTGTACCTCCCCCAATATCGAAAATGACTTCGCGTAAAGTTGTTCCTAAAGGTACCTCAATTAAACCGGTATGTTGGATTTTCCCTGCCAGGGAAAAGGTTTTTGAACCGCGATTTTTTTCGATTCCGAAGGAGTGATACCATTCTCCGCCATTTCGCAGGATATGGGGTACAGTACCTAAAGTTTCAGTGTTGTTAATTACTGTTGGTTTACCCCATAAACCGGCTTCTGCAGGGTAGGGAGGTTTTGACCTTGGCATGCCGCGCTTGCCTTCTATAGAAGCGATTAGGGCGGTTTCTTCACCGCATACAAATGCTCCTGCGCCTTCTTTGATGCTTATATCAAAATGGAAGCCAGAACCTTGAATATTTTCTCCGAGAAAGCCGTATTCCTTCATCTGTTCGACGGCTTTTTTCAATCTTTGGACTGCTAAAGGATATTCAGCCCGGATGTAAATGATACCGTGTCTAGCTCCGATGGCGAAGCCGGCACATAGCAGTCCTTCTAACACAGCATGTGGATCACCTTCGATAAGTGAGCGATTCATAAATGCGCCGGGATCCCCCTCATCGGCATTGCAGATAATGGTTTTTTCGTCACCGCGCATAGCACGGCAAATTTCCCATTTCATGGCAGTTGGAAAACCTGCTCCACCGCGTCCGCGCAGCTCGGAAAGTTTGATTTGTTCAATAACCCAAACAGGACCATTTTCAAAGGCTTTCATCAAACCCAAGTAACCATCATTAGCGATGTAATGCATGATATTTTCGGGGTCAATTATTCCGCAATTGCGCAGTACAATCCGTTGCTGCGATTTCAGCATTGGATGATCAAAGAGATAGGGAACAGGGTATGGCTGCTGCTTGGGATCTTCAACTATCTGGCCTAACACGAGCTTAGGCAAGTATTGCTGTTTGTTGAAGAGTGAATCAAGGATAATATGGGCTTTATCTGGGTTTACTTTGCTGTAAGAGAGGCGGGTTTTGCCGGGCACAACAATATCCATTAGTGGTTCTTGATGACACAATCCAATACAGCCGGTTTGGATTAGTGCAAGTTGGATATTACCCTCTGCTAGATATGCTTGGATTGCTTGAACGACTTCCAATGCGCCGGCAGCCCTTCCACAGGAAGCTGTACCTACATATATACGCGGCTGCGAATTATTCAATAAAGCCTGCCATTCTGCAGTGGCTTGTTGTTTTAATAAATAATAATTACTCATACGCGCTCAGCATTTTATCTAAACAATCAACATTAACATGGCTGTAAATATCATTGTCTATTTTTACAACTGGTGCAAGACTGCAGCAGCCAAGACAAGCAACCCGTTGGATATCAAAACGCCTATCAGGGGTTATCTCCCCGGTGGAGATACCTAGTTTCCGTTCTATGGCTTGCTGGACAATGGGTCCGCCCTGTACATGGCAGGCTGTACCCAAACAAATATGGATGGAGTGCTTGCCGGGTGGAGTGAAACGGAATTGCGCATAAAAAGATGCCACCCCAAAAATTTCGTTTTCAGATAGTTTGAGAAATTGTGCTATGGCTTTAACGCTTTGGGGTGAGATGTATCCTTCAACCTCTTGAACTTTCTGCAGAAGGGGAATGAGATCACTGCGGCTGCCTGAGCATGAAGAGAATAAGCTGTCATAGTCTTCAGTGTTCAAAGATTGAGCCCTCCCATTTTTATTAGATAAGCTAGTGGATTTATTATAACCTATAATTGTCTTATTAACAAGGGAAATTCACACTAAATCATCAATAATTACAATAATCAATAAAATTATGACGCGTTATGCCGTAAAATAGAATACCTATTACCGTAAATGACATAATATTTGAAAAGGATAAGCTTTTGCAAATGAGTATCCAAAAACGTTGACGGAATGAATTGGATGAATTATAATAATGAGGGTAAAAGAAAAGTAAATACCAACTTGCCTAGGAGGAGTAAGCAGCGAAACCCTGGTAATCACGGCATAGCTGTGTTAGAGAGGAGGGTCAATAGGCTGAAAGCCCTCTCCAGAAAACGATGCCGAAGGTCGCCTAGATGGAATGCTGAAGAAAACCGAATCGGTGAGTAGAACAGCACGGGGTTGCCCGTTACAGCAAAAGGCTTGCTTAAAGCAGAAGTGCAGCCGCCTTAGCGGCTGAATTGAGGTGGTACCGCGGAAAGATAAAGACCTTTCGTCCTCAAGTGGATGAAAGGTCTTTTTATATGTGAGAATTTATTGTTTTAATTAGGAGAACTTTTATGCCTGATTATCGTTTACCAAAAACTTATGATTTTAAATCAACAGAAGATAGACTTTACCAAGAATGGGAATCAAAAGGTTATTTTAAACCCCATAATGACCCCATGAAGCCCAATTTTGACCCGACAATTAAACCTTTTGTCATTACTATTCCTCCACCAAATGTAACAGGGGAATTACATTTGGGACATGCCATGTTTGTTTCTATGGAAGACCTAATGATCCGCTATCATCGCATGAAAGGGTATTCCACCTTATGGGTACCAGGTTCAGATCATGCTGGAATAGCTACTCAACTGCAAGTCGAAAAGGCTTTGCAGAAGGAAGGATTGACGCGTGAACAAATAGGCAGGGAAGCATTTATTGCCCGTACTTGGGCATGGAAAGAAAAATATGGGGGCTTGATTTACAAACAAATTAGAAGGTTAGGTGCATCCTGTGATTGGGATAGAGTACGATTTACTTTAGATGAGGGTTTGTCAAAAGCCGTGAGACATGCTTTTGTTACCCTTTACGAGAGGGGGCTAATTTACCGCGGTTTGCGCATGATAAACTGGTCTCCCGGGTTAAAAACGGCGGTATCAGACTTGGAGGTTGAATATACCGAAGAACCAGGTACTTTGTATTATTTCAAGTACAGATTGGCGAATTCAGATAATGAATATATTCCAGTAGCCACTACTCGTCCTGAGACAATCCTAGGTGATACCGCTGTGGCAGTTCACCCTAACGATGAACGCTACCAAAAATTTATTGGGCGTAAAGTACTTGTACCGATCCTAAACCGACAAATACCGGTAATTGCCGATGAATATGTAGATATGAGTTTTGGGACTGGAGCGTTGAAAATTACCCCAGGCCATGATCCAAATGACTATGAAATTGGGTTAAAACATAATTTGGAAGTTCTTTCCATTTTTGATCAATTAGCTAGGGTTAATCATTTGGGAGGAATTTATCAAGGACTTGATCGGTTTGAATGCCGTAAGAAACTTTGGGAGGATATGCGTGCGGCCGGATTGACGTTAAAAGAAGAGCCATACACTCTTACTGTGCCGCGTTCGCAAAGAGGGGGAGAAATTGTTGAACCGATGGTTTCGGAGCAATGGTTTGTGAAAATTGAGCCATTAGCCCAGGCGGCATTAAAAGCTGTACAAGAGGGCGAGATTAAAATTATACCAGAGCGGTTTACTAAGGTCTATTATAATTGGCTGGAGAACATTAAAGATTGGTGTATAAGCCGCCAATTATGGTGGGGACATCGCATTCCCGTGTGGTATGCACCCGACGGGAGCATGTTTTGCGCCCACTCCTATGAAGAGGCCATGGAAAAAGCAAAAAAGCATTTTGGAGAGGAGGTTGCCTTAGTCCAAGATGAAGATGTGTTGGATACGTGGTTTTCTTCGGGTTTATGGCCCTTTTCTACCTTAGGTTGGCCTGAAGACACGCCCGATTATCGCTATTTTTACCCAACGTCATATATGGAAACCGGCTATGATATTTTGTTCTTTTGGGTTGCAAGAATGATTATGATGGGTTTAGCTTTTACTGGCAAACCCCCTTTTCATACTGTTTATTTGCATGGATTGATCCGCGATGAACATGGCCGCAAAATGAGCAAAACCTATGGCAATGTGATTGACCCACTAGTCGTAATGGATGAGTTAGGCACAGATGCATTGCGCTTTACTTTACTCGTCGGTTCAACACCGGGCAACGATATGAATTTGAGTATTAAGAAGGTAGAGGCAAATCGCAATTTTATTAACAAGATATGGAATGCTGGGAGGTTTGTACTTTCAGCACTTGAACAGGCACCCAAGGAAGCTTCTGCACCACCGCAGTGGACGTTAGCAGATTCTTGGATTTGGGCAAAAATGCAGGGGTTGATCAGAGATGTGGAGCGTTTATTCCAGAATTTCCAATATGGTGAAGCCGGCCGCTTGATTTATGACTTCTTTTGGAGCGAGTTTGCCGATTGGTATGTGGAAGTGTCCAAACTGCAGCTCTCTGAAGACGGAGATAGAGCATATTACACGGCTCAGAATTTAGCCAACCTGCTTGATTTAAGTTTGCGTCTGCTACATCCTTTTATTCCTTTCGTTACTGAAGAATTATGGCAGCATTTGAAGCAGGCATTGGGTGAGAGCAAGTCTTTGCCTGATGCATTAATAATTGCCCCCTTCCCGCAGCCGCGCCCAGAAGAAGATTGGGAGCAGCAAAAAATTGCCGATTTTACTCTAATCCAAGAGGTGGTTAGGGTAATCCGCAATCTGCGGGCGGAGAAGCAAGTACCTCCAGCGCAAAAGTTAGCGGCGCTTTTAGTTGCAGGGGACAAAGCGCCAGTCATCAGAGAGCAGCAAGCTGCTATAGCTGCGCTGGCGCGCTTGGACCCTGAGCGATTGGTGATTGCGGAAGAGCAAATTGAAAAGCCCGAAGGGCACATTGCTTTGGTGGCAGGTAAAGTGGAGATTTTCTTGCCGTTGGCTGATATTGTTGACAGAGAAGATGAAATTCAAAGGCTGCGTAAAGAATTGGAAAAAACGGAAGAGCAGATTGAGCGTCTAGAAAAACTGCTGGGAAGCGATTTTTCACAGAAAGCTCCTCCGCATGTTGTCGAGAAGGAGCGTCAGCGATTATCCCAATTTCAGGAGAGTGCGAAGAAAATTCGCCAACAATTAGGGATTTAAGCATTCCTTAGTACTGCGTAAATGAAGGGGCAAACTATTAGGATTAGGTTTGCCCCTTGCTTTTAATCATTAAAAATACCTTTACGGCTTCTGCTGCTAATGAGGGGATAAGCAATAAAGGAAGGATCATTTCCCAATGCTGCCACTCCAATGTGGTGGTATTGAATACGTCTTGCAGAAATGGGGTATAAATTACGAGAAAGACAAGCAAAGCAGAAGAAATAAAAGCCAGATTCATGAACCGATTTGTAAAAATACCTATTTTAAAGAGTGGAACCCGTTCAGATCGAGCGGTGTATGCTCGGGCGAGTTCAGATAGGGATAAAGTTGTAAAAGCCATGGTTTCTGCATAAGCTGGCATGTCTGGGTGAGTATTTATTCCCATAATATAAGCAATCATGGTAACTGCTGTGATGGCAATTGTTTGCACTGCAATGCCAAATTGCATAAAGCGGTTGATAATGGGCTCATCCGGTGAGCGCGGAGGTTGTTCCATAATGCCCGGCTCAGCTTTTTCGGTGCCGAGTGCTAACGCCGGAGCGCCATCTGTAACCAAGTTCAGCCAAAGTAGTTGAATAGCAGTTAATGCAGAAGATCGGAAAAGTAGCGTTGAAAGAAAGATAATAGCGATCTCAGCTAAGTTGCAAGAGAGCAAGTAATAAACGAATTTTCGGATGTTGCTGTAGATAACTCGTCCTTCTTCAATGGCAGCGACGATGCTGGCATAGTTATCATCGGTCAGCACCATGTCGGCGGCGTCCTTAGCCACGTCGGTGCCGGTAATGCCCATAGCCACGCCAATATCCGCAAGTTTGATGGACGGAGCGTCGTTGACTCCATCTCCGGTCATGGCAACAATTTCCCCATTTTTCTTCAGAGCTTCCACGATGCGCACTTTATGTTCAGGAGAAACTCTGGCAAAAACCAGAGTGTTTTTTACTTTTTCCTGTAGCTCTTCATCAGAGAGGTTGTCTATTTGAGCGCCGGTTACGACTGATGAATCATTATGCAATAAGCCAACTTCAGAAGCAATAGCAGAAGCCGTGTTAGGGTAATCGCCGGTGATCATAATCGTTCGCAGGCCGGCTTTTTTAGCGGTAATGATGGCAGGCGGTATTTCAGGTCGGGGTGGATCGATCATACCCATCAAACCGCAGAAAACCAGGTCCTTTTCCCACATCTCTTGGTTTTCGGGCAGTATTTCATTTTCGTGTTGCTTATAAGCAATAGCTAAAACACGCAGAGCTTGCTTTGACATTTCGTCGTTTGCTAATAAAATTTCACGTCGCTTTTCATCTGTTAAAGGCAAAATATCGCCTTGAGAGGTCAGAATTGAACTGCACAGGTTTAATACCAAATCTGCTGCGCCTTTTACCGTGATAATATGGCAGTTATTAAAGTCTCGACAGATCAATTTGGCTAAATGCTCGGGTACTTTCGCTTGGGTGTGGACAGTAACCATCCTTTTGCGATTAGAATCAAAGGGGATTTCAGCTATACGCGGATAGGCACTTTTAAGGTCTTTATAGTACATGCCAGCTTTCGTAGCAGCCACCAACAGAGAGCCTTCAGTGGGATCTCCGACCATTCGATATGACTTCATTGAGCCATTGTCTTTTATGGACTCTTCCAGAACCGAGTCATTGTTTAACGCGCTGATCCATAATGTTTCTCGCAGAGCAGGGTGGGCAAGAATATTAATTTCGTTTCCATTGAGATGAAACTTTCCTTCAGGGTGGTATCCGCTGCCGGTGACGGTGTAGGTATTTCCATCTATCCATATATGGGTTACCGTCATTTGGTTTTGAGTGAATGTACCAGTTTTGTCTGAGCAAATGACAGTTGCTGATCCTAAGGTCTCAACTGAAGCTAAACGACGGATCAAAGCGTGGCGCTTGATCATCTCGCGCATGCCTAAAGCCAAGCTTATAGTTACTACAGCTGGCAAACCTTCGGGTACGGCTGCTACGGCTAAGCTGACAGCAACGATAAACATGTTCAAAGGATCATTACCTTGGATCATCCCTACAATGAACACAATACCGCAGATAATCATTGCGGCAACACCAAGGGTTTTTCCTAACTGGTTAAGGCGACGCTGCAAGGGGGTTTCTTCTTCTTCAACTGCTTGCAGCAATTCTGCAATGTGTCCGATTTGGGTGCGCATGCCTGTGCTTGTTACAATCCCAATACCGCGTCCGTAAGAAACGATTGTGCCCATAAACCCCATATTTTTTCGATCTCCGATATTGGCATTTGCATCTATGGTTGAACGGGCATCCTTTTGTACGGGTACTGACTCACCGGTAAGGGCGGCTTCTTCAACGCGTAAATTCATTGTTTCAATAAGACGGAGATCAGCAGGGATATAATTACCGGCTTCTAAGAAAACAATATCGCCGGGGACGACCTCGCGCGCTGGTATAGTAATCCGGCTGCCAGATCGCAATACGGTCGTTTCCGGAGCGGCCAGCTTTTTAAGGGAGGCAAGCGCGTTTTGTGCATTCCGTTCTTGGATTACCCCTAGCACAGCATTCAAGATGACAATGGCGGCAATCGCAGCAGCTTCAAGATAGTCTCCTAAAAAGGCAGAGATGAGGGCAGCGGCAATGAGCATCCATATTACAAAATTGTTGAATTGCTCCCAAAGCATTTCCCAAAATGTGGGTGGGGGAACTTCGGCAAGCTCATTGTATCCAAAGTATTTTAATCGTTGGGCTGCTTCATCGTGAGATAAGCCATGTTCGGGATCAGTATTTAATATGGTTATGGTTTCGTCAATTGATAGGGTATGCCAAAGTGTTTTTTCATTGTATTTCATTGCACCAATTCTCCTGCCTTTTCATAACACCGTAGTTAAATAAAAGTTTTGGAACGAGGCAAATGTTTTCACTTTAGGAAAGCCTTATTATAACATAAGGTTTTTTTACCTGAGTTTATTAAATTAGCTAGCAGATGAAAAGGATCCTAGTGAGTAATAGAACGTAAGCCATGATATAATTAAATAAAATCTGTAAAATTAGTGATTTTTTGCACCTTCAATGGAGCCATAAAACATGGGCGATGTTATGGATAGAAAGCCATACCGAGTTGGAATTTTTATAGTGATGCTCGGTCTGCTTATTGGGAGCTTTTGGTATATCTATAAATCGAATTTACGCGAAGATATTTTAACCGAAGAAGAAAGACTTTGGTTAAATCAACATCCCAATTTACGCATTGCTCCAGATCCCTATTTTCCTCCTTTGGAATATTTTGATGAAAGAGGTGAATACCGAGGACTGATCGCAGATTATTTTGATATTATCCAATCGAGGTTGGGTTACCGATTTGTTCTTTCACGATGCGGGTCTTGGAATGAAGTGATTGAGCAGGCAAAATCGCGCCGAATTGATATGATAACAGCCGCTCAGATTACGCCGGAACGAAAGACGTATATGCTTTTTACAAGCCCAATTGTTGATATACCCAATGTCATCATCACTCGCAGTGATGTAAATGGAACTATCACAATGAATATGCTTGAAGGGAAGGAAGTTGCTATTACTAAAGGAAATGCCATCCATGAATATATTCTAGAGAAATATCCAAAAATTCAACTTAAGTTAGTAAAGCATGATTTAGATGCTTTGATGGATGTTTCTTTTGGCAGAGCTTATGCGACAGTAGTAAATTTAGCCATAGCCTCATATTACATTGAACAGCAGGGAATCCCTTATCTAAGAGTGGCTGGAGATTCGGGCAAAAGCAACGCTTTAGCTATTGCTACTCGAAATGATATGCCGATCCTTAACCAAATTATGGAGAAAGGTTTAGGAGCTGTTACACCGCAAGAAAGGCAGCAGCTGCAACGTAAATGGATAGCGTTATCTTCTAAAGATGAAAGTATATTTACAAGGGAAGAATTTAAATCAGCGGCCATTGTAACTCTCATAAGTATTGGATTTTTGGTGTTGTTGCTTGTTTTTTGGAATAATGCCTTACAGAGCGAAGTAAATCAGCGCACTGCCGATTTAAATAAAGAGTTAGCGAAAAGAAAGCAAATTGAAGAAAAATTACGCAAGCAGAGTGAGTATTTAACTGCCCTCAATGAAGTTACAATTGGGTTGATCAATCGCTTTGATCTTAATGAGCTATTGCGTGAAATTGTGCAGCGTGTTTCTCAGTTGATGGACACAGAGCATGGGTTCTTGTATTTCGTTGACCTGAATGGGAATTTTTTAGAATTAAAGGTTGGTACTGGTGTATATCGCAACCATTTGGGTTTTCGCCTGCACTATGGAGAAGGTATTTCGGGCAAAGTATGGGAAAGCGGAAAATCCATGATCGTTGATGATTTGCAAACGTATGAAGGCAGATCGCTTAATTTTATTGAAAAAAATGTTACCTTACATGCGGTTGCAGTGGCTGCATTAAAATCTGATGAGCAAATATATGGCACGATTGGGGTAGCTTATACAGACAAGAACAAGAAATTTACTACCGAAGCGTTAGAAGTATTGGAACGGTTTGCTTACTTGGCTTCTTTAGCTATTGACAATGCGCGTTTATACGATGCGCTTCAGTACGAGCTAGCTATTCGTAAAAAAGCTGAAGAAGAGGTGCTTATCCTAAATACAACTTTAGAACAGAAAGTCCAAGAGAGGACTGCTCAATTAGAAGCCGCAAATCGCGAGTTGGATTCTTTTTCGTATTCTATTTCGCATGATTTGCGCGCACCGTTGCGCACATTGGATGGTTTCAGCCAAGCCTTGTTGGAAGATTATAAAGCTGTGCTGGATGATCAAGGGAAACGGTATTTACAGCGCATACGCAACGCGAGTCAACACATGGCACAGCTTATTGATGAGCTACTGAAGCTTTCGCGGCTTTCGCGCAGTCAACTTAATCGGGAATATATTGATTTGGCTCAAATTGGGCGTGAAATTTTTACAGAACTGCAGGCAGAATCACCCGAAAGAAAGGTTGTCTTTTTGGCTCCACCTACCTTGCAAGCCTATGCTGATCCTTTTTTAATGCGTGTAGCTCTCACAAATATGATTAACAATGCATGGAAGTTCACATCGAAACATCTCCAAGCTATAATTGAGTTGGGATCAATGCAGGATGGATCCGAAAAAGTTTATTATGTAAAAGATGACGGAGCAGGTTTTGATATGGCTTATGCAGATAAATTATTCGGCGCTTTTCAAAGATTGCATAGTAAAGAAGAATTTGATGGAAACGGGATAGGATTAGCAATTGTTCAACGCATTATTCACCGGCATGGAGGAAGAATTTGGGCTGAAGGTGAGGTTGAAAAAGGAGCAACTTTTTATTTTACTTTGGAAGGTGAAAAAGTTACATAATATCACATTATAGAACCATAAATCAGCAAAGCATTGCAAGAGAGCGAAGTGTTTTATGAACGAATATCCTTACTCTGAAGAACAACTAAAAGCCATAGTCCAACGTTACTTTAACATTGAAGAATTGGTTTGGGGCGATGCACAAAGTGGTTATATTGTGCGTTATTTAGGAACCCTGCGAATTGATTCTAAAGAAGCTTTTGAGCAGTTATTCCATTTGCTTAAGCCTCTTTCTATTACACCCCTGTTTCGGTGGGAAAAAGATAGACAGGCAATAATTTTGATTCCTAGTCCGAAAGAGCCGCAACCATCAAATGCCCGGGTCAATCTGCTCTTGTTTTTCCTCACTCTATTCAGCATGCTTTTTGCTGGTGCACTATATGATTACCAAGGTCCGCAGACAGATGATATTGGGGTTATCTTTCAATATACATTAACCCACATTGATCGAGGGATTCCGTTTACGGTTAGTATGTTGGCGATATTATTGGCACATGAATTCGGACATTATTTTATGGCTCGCCGACATAATACGCAAGTATCCTTGCCATATTATTTGCCTTTTCCAATCAGTCCATTTGGCACATTAGGAGCATTTATCAGCCTAAAAGAAATGCCGAAGAACAAACGGGTTCTTTTGGATATTGGCATTGGAGGACCTTTGTCAGGGCTTGTTGTAGCTATCCCGATTTTATTTTATGGCTTAATGACTTCCACTCTCAACCGATTGCCGCTCGGAGGTGAAAGTGGAGTGGGAGTAAGCTTGGAGGGAAACTCACTTTTTTATTTATTTGCAAAATGGCTGGTATTTGGAAAACTGCTGCCGCAGCCAATAGTTTATGATACGTTGCCACTGTTTTACTGGATTCGTTACTTTTTCACTGGGTTGCCTGTTCCTTGGGGGGCTGTAGATGTGCACCTGAATGCAGTGGCATGGGCTGGATGGGCTGGTTTGTTGGTTACTGCATTAAACCTTATTCCGGTTGGTCAATTGGATGGCGGACATTTGCTTTATGTTTTGTTTGGAAATAAAGCAAGACAGGCGTTTCCTTTCATCCTAGCATCATTGTTTATTTTGGGTTTTGTGTGGTCCGGCTGGTGGATTTGGGCTGCATTGATCTTGTTCTTTGGCAGGACTTACGCAGAACCATTGGATCTTATAACTCCTTTGGATTTGCCACGAAAAATACTAGCTGTTTTGGGCTTAATTATATTTTTCTTGATCTTTACTCCTATACCATTAGTTATTATCATGAGTTAAGTGTATTGATTTAGCTTTTTAGCAGCTTTACTGCTTGCTGGCTTCTGCTTGTATATCCACATCTGCTATGGCACCTGATAAGCTAAATACTGTGATTTTAAAAGGCAATTCTTGGTTAGGTTGAACATCGCCTTTCCAATCCCAAGCTCTCAATCCAACGGGTTGGCGGCTGCTTTCATATGCAACTGCCGCCATGCGGACATAGACATGAGAAGGAGTGCCTTGCAAGTCAACAACAATTTTGCCGCTTAGTTGAACAGCTTTTCCATCTTCTACGACGTTATTTTGTTCGATCTGAATTATGAGGGGAAGAAATCTGCCATCGCCGTTATGAGCGGGTAGAGCGCTAAGCAACTGCACAGATGCTTGTGAATGCGGGAAAGCAATAGTAGGAAAATGTGCCAGCAAAGGCAGCGATTTGCCTGCTGCTAGCCGGGTTAAAGGCAGAGCAACCCGTTGTTCTGCTATTCGTTTTCCATCTTCCTGAAAAAGGCTTACAGCAGCAGAAATATCATCTATAGGATCGGGGCTTGAGTTGTGTACTAAGGATAAACAATATTGCCCTGATGGCAAGGCTGCATAGCAACGAGAGGGTAAAATTTCAACAAAGATCGGAGTCGGCGTTGGCAAAATGATTTTTCCCTCTTGTTTTTGTGGGATGATCAGTGTCGCACCTTTTGGAATGAGGCGTTCGTCTAGACCTGCATTTGCTAGAAGCAAGTCCTCTATTGTAAGATGAAAGCGGAAGGCGATATCGGAAAGAGTATCTCCTTCCTTTACCGTGTAGGTTTGAAATGGGAAAGGCTGATCAGTAATGGTTGGCATGGGTATAACCTTAGTTGGTGCAGGAGTCGGAGTGTTCCAAACCCAAGGTGTGAGTGTGATCATTTCTTGCACAACATTTGGCTGGTTAAAGGCAAGACACGCGGTGCTTAAACCAATAAGGAAAAAACAATAACCAATGAAAAATTTGAATTTTTGTTTCATGCTTTTTGCTTTTATGATATCTGTTTTTTCTTTGAATTGAATTATAATAAACACATGGCAATTCGTCTATTAAGTGAAGAAGTGGCTTCTCAAATAGCTGCAGGAGAAGTTATAGAACGACCAGCTTCAGTGGTGAAGGAACTTGTAGAAAACTCTTTGGATGCAAAGGCAACAAGCATAGAAGTACGTGTAGAAGGGGGAGGTGTTCGTCTTATTGAAGTAATTGATGATGGGTGTGGTATAGAAGAAGCTGATTTGCCTTTGGCAGTTATGCGCCATGCAACAAGCAAACTTTCTTCGGCGCAGGATTTGTTTAATATCGCAACCTTAGGTTTTCGGGGTGAAGCACTTGCTTCAATAGCTTCTGTAGCAAGGGTTACGCTTATATCACACGCTCAAGGTTCCGAGCGGGCAGCCCTGTATGTTGTAGAGGGAGGGAAAAGTGCACATCTAAAGCCGCATCCTCACCCTAAAGGAACGTTGGTAAGGGTGGAAGATTTATTTTTCAATGTACCGGCCCGGCGCAAGTTTCTAAAGAAAGAAAGCACTGAAAAGCGCGTTATCGAATTTTTATGCAGTCAGTACGCGGTTGCTTTTCCACAAGTACGATTCAAACTTCAACAAGATCGTCGTCTTTCTTTTCAGACGACAGGCACAGGAGATTGGATTGAATTATTAAGCTTAATTTTTGGAAGAGATACGGCGCGTCAATTACTAAGAGTTGAGTATATGGAAGATGGCATATCATTGCAAGGGTTTATCAGCCCTTTTAATTTAACAAGCTCACATAGGAATGATATTCTCTTCTATGTCAACCAACGGCCGATAAAAGACACCGCGCTTGTCAGCGCGTTCATAAAAGCTTATCATGGCATGCTTATGGTAGGACGCTATCCTCTTGGAGTGTTATTTATTACACTGCCTGTGCATGAGGTGGATGTAAATGTACACCCAACAAAAGCTGAAGTCCGTTTTCGGGATAAAGAACGAATTTTTGCTGCTATTATTAGGGCTGTTAGGCGAACTCTGATCAGTTATTCTCCAATTCCACAAGTCTATCCGTCTCTTTTAGGTTTTTCTGAAAGTTTTGCAAGTTTACAAACCCAACATCCTGCGACTGAAAAGCAGCGAGCCATTGATCCTGCCTGGCAATTTGCGCACGAGGATAATAAAGGGGAAGTAAAACCAGCGGTTTTTACTTCTCAAGAAGGGCATGGAGACGGAATGCTGAAAGGTTTTGTTCAAATTCCTTTACTGAGGCGGATTGGGCAAGTAGCTAATGCATACCTCATCGCAGAAGGTCCTGATGGCATTTACTTAATTGATCAGCACGCTGCCCATGAGCGGATTTTATTTGAAAAAATGATTCATCAAATGAAGACAGAACCATTGTCTCAAACCTTGCTTGAGCCGGTTGTGGTTCAGGTTGCCTCTTATGATCATGCATTAATCGAAAAAGAAGTTGATGTACTGAGAAAGATAGGTTTTCAGCTTGAACCTTTTGGGGGAAGCACATGGATCATTCGAGCTGTACCTGCAATCATGGAGCGGATCTCTCCGCAGTCCGCGCTCCAGGCAATATTGGATGAACTTGATGAGGATGAAACACCTCTGCAGCATGATCATGAAGCTAAGCTTATTGCCCGAATTTGCAAAAGAAGTGCTATAAAAGCCGGGACGAGTCTTAGCCCGCAAGAACAAGATGCTTTATTGCACGATTTGCAAACCTGCGAATCACCGCGTTCTTGTCCGCATGGCAGACCAACGATGATTCATCTATCGGTAGATACCTTAGAACGGCAATTTAATAGAAAAGGACCAAAATCATAGCTATGACGACAGATTCAATTACAGCAACTCCTCGATTACGTCCATTGGATATCCAGCCTATTCTCTATAGAGGGCAACCTTTCCTCTACTTGCGCGACCCTCTGAGTTTAAGTGATAAAACTATCATTATTCCTCAAACATTAGCCCCAGTTTTAATGCTGCTGGATGGTAGCCGAGATCCTTCAGCCGTTAGTGCCTCCTGCGCAATCCGCTTTGGGATGCGGGTAACAACACAAAATATTCAGGATCTTATTAATGCACTGGATCAAGCTTATCTGTTGGAAAATGAAACATCCTATCAGGCAATGCAAAAGAAACTTGCAGATTACAGGCAAGCACCTTATCGAAAATCATGCTGTGCAGGACAATCCTTTCCTGCAGATAAGGAAGATTTGAAAACTTTGTTGGATCGCTGGTTGAACGAAGCTGCTGAAGCTGGAAAGGAGACATTATCTTTTTCTTCCACTTCGCAAACCATTGGGGTAATATGTCCACATATTGATTATGAGAGGGGATATAAAACGTACGCAGCGTTGTGGAAAAAAGTTCTGCCTACCATTGAGGATGTGGAATTAGTCATCATATTTGGCACGGACCACTATAGCCAACGTTCATTGATTACCCTTACCCGACAAAACTATGCAACACCTTTTGGAGTAGTTGAGAACGACGAGGCGTTGATCGAACTTCTTGCGCGAGAAATTGGTGAGGAAAAAGTTTTCGCCGAAGAATTGCATCACGCCAACGAGCATTCGATTGAGCTGGCATTGATCTGGCTACATTATCTTCTGCAAGCGCAGCCATCAGCACGTGAGTTTAAGTTTCTGCCGGTTTTATGTGGAGATTTGATCCATGGGAATGATCAAGACCTTGCTCTAGTTGAGCAGGTATGTACTTTGCTAAGAGAAGCCATGCAAGATCGCAAGACTTTGGTAATCGCTGCTGCAGACTTATCTCATGTTGGACCTGCTTTTGGAGGGGAGCCGGTGGACCTTCTCAAGCGAGCTTTGGTAAAAGAAGCTGATGATGATTTGTTGAAGCTGATCCAACAAGGCAGAGCAGAGGAATTTTTGCAAGTCTTGAAAAATATCAATAATAAAAATAATGTATGTGGAGTTACACCAATCTATTTTACATTAAAAGTAACTCGACCCAAGGCAGGGACTCTGATTGCGCATGAATTTTGCTCAGCAGATGAACATCGAACCTCCTGGGTATCTATTTGCGGGGTTGCTCTCGATAGCTGCGTATAATCCACTATGAAAACTACAATATCTAACATAACAGCGAGAAATATTTATGAAAAGAAAGAAACGTCAACACAAATCAACCCTACCATTACGAATTATTCCCTTAGGAGGATTAGGTGAAGTAGGCAAAAATATGCTCATCCTTGAGTATGGGGATGATATCCTTGTCATTGATGCTGGCATTATGTTTCCAGAAAATGATATGCTGGGAATTGATTATATTATCCCCGATTTTCAATACTTGAATGATAAGGCACAAAAAGTACGCGGGATAATTATTACCCATGGACATGAAGACCATACGGGTGCAATTTGCCATTTACTGGAGCTAGTACAGGCACCCATCTATGGCACACCGCTTACTATTGGTTTAGTAGAAGAAAAGCTGAATCGCAATAAGCTTTTGGATAAAGTTGAACTTAATGTTATCCATGCAGGCGATTCATTTCAAGTAGGTGTATTTCATATTGAAACATTTCATGTGTGCCATTCTATTCCGGATGGGCTAGGATTGGGCATAACAACTCCAGAAGGACTTATTGTTCATTCAGGAGATTACAAATTTGATCACACGCCGGTAGATAATTTGCCAACTGATTATGCAAAATTGGGAGAACTATCTGGGCGGGGTGTATTAGCTCTGCTTGCTGACTCCACCAATGCAGAAAAACCCGGCTGGACACCTTCGGAAAAGGTAATTGACCCTGCTTTTGAGCATGTTTTTCGTAAAGCAAAAGGCAGGGTGATTGTTGCAACTTTTGCTTCGTTGATCTCACGCATGCAGCAAGTTGTACACGCGGCAAGTAAAACACATCGCAAAGTAGCTTTTGTTGGCACAACGATGATTGATAATGTCAAAATGGCAAGAAAGCTTGGCTACTTAGACCTGCCTAATAACATTGAGGTGAGCTTAGACCAAGCACTATCCTTACCACCAGAGAAAACGGTCATCATGTGTACAGGATCCCAGGGTGAGCCCTCCTCTATATTGGGGCGTTTGTCCAGTGGCAACAATTTACGCTTTGGAGTTCAGCCAGGAGACACAATTGTTATCTCTTCACATCCTATCCCTGGCAATGAAGAGATCATCTATCGAACGATCAACCGCTTATTAGCACGCGGTGCAGATGTGGTCTATGCTGGGATTGAAGCGGTACATGTTTCGGGACATGCCAGCCAAGAGGAAATGAAACTTCTACTGCGATTGTTAAAGCCTAAATATTTAATCCCCATCCACGGAGAATTACGACAGTTATACCGGCATGCACAATTAGCAGAAGAAATGGGGATGAAAAAAGACCACATCGCAGTGGTTGAGAACGGGCAGGTGATTGAATTTTTGAATGGCAAAATGGCTATCAAAGAACGAATACCAGGCGGTTACGTATTTGTGGATGGTTATGGCGTCGGTGATATTGACATAGGCGTAGTTCGCGAGCGAGAACAGTTAGCCCGAGATGGTATGGTTCTTGTGCATTTGGCTCTTAACCGCTACAATGGAAGTTTAAAACCGCCCATTCAAGTGATTACGCGCGGCTTCATTCATGAGCGCGATGTGGAGAGCTTTTCCCAATCACTGACTGCCTATTTAGCGGAAAATATACCGCCAATAACCACGAATGTTGAAGAGACAATTCGGCAAAATTTGCGCTCTTTTATTTTTCGGCAGACGAAACGCAGGCCTGAAATCTTTGTAATTATAGATGATTAAGATTATCATAGTTTGCTGAGGGTGGCTATTCTATCCATGCGTCATCTTTCCAGCCTTCTTTGCCGCGCAACGGCACAAAGGCAACTGCACCCATTTGACGACTGCTAAAACTATTGCCATCGCGCTGCCATAGTTCTAATACTTGTTCCCAACGTGGACCGACCGGGATAATCAATCGCCCTTTGTCTTTCAATTGGTCTAATAACGAACGCGGGGCTTTTGGAGCAGCTGCGGTTACGATGATTCCATCATATGGGGCATACTCTTTAAGTCCGAGCGAGCCGTCACCAACGATCACTTCAACATTTTTAATCCCGCACTGCTGAAGAGTACAGCGCGCTTTTTCAGCTAACGAAGCATATCTTTCGATTGTATAGACTTGCTTGGCAAGTTGGCTGAGTATAGCGGCTTGATAGCCCGATCCGCAGCCAACCTCCAACACTGTTTCATCTCCTTGTAAGTTGAGAGCTTGGGTCATGAGAGCGACGATGTATGGTTGAGAGATAGTTTGGTTTTCATCAATGGGCAAGGGGTAATCGGAATATGCTTCTTCCCAATATTTTTCAGGAACAAAAAGATGACGAGGGACAGAACGCATAGCATCAAGCACGCGTGGATCTGTGATATCCCGACCCATCAGCTGCCTTCTGACCATTTCCTCTCGCAATTGTTGAAATTGCAGCTCGTCCATTTGAAAAATATCCTGCTTTCATTTTATTATAGTTAGGAGAGCAAATCAAGCAGTTTTAACAGCCTTACTTTCAGTTTTTTCTGTTAATGAAATAAGAGAAAGCAGGCTCATGAAACAGAAATGCTTATCAATTGCCACTTCATTGGGTTATTATTAAATGGTGTTATAATAACTAAAGCTATGAAAAGAAGTGCAGTGCTATTGGCAATTTGCAGTTTGTTTGGTTTGATGTTTAGCTTCCAGCGGAGCTTCGCTCAGGATACTTCGCCTAAGGTGCTTGTGCTGGAGGCAAACAGTGCTGTATCGGCTCCGTTGGCGGATTATTTGGAGCGAGGATTGCGCTATGCCGAACAGCAAGATTATTCTTTAATAGTTATCAAACTGAATACACCCGGGGGAAGTGTAGATATCACCAATCGCATGGTACAGGCTATGCGTGCCAGCCGTATTCCGATTATTGTCTTTGTTACGCCACGCGGTGCAATGGCTGCCAGCGCAGGTACGATTATCACTTTAGCCGCTCACGCCGCCGCCATGTCACCAGAAACTACGATTGGGGCAGCCAGTCCGGTCGGAATCCAAGGTGAAGATATGGGAGAGACTATTCAGCGCAAGGCGAAGGAAATGCTCAAAGCCAGTGTGCGCTCGCTGGCTGAACGGCGCGGTGAAAAAGCCCAGCAAATTGCTGAAGATACAATTGAAAATGCAAAAGCTTTGTCCGCTGATGAAGCATTGAAAAGCGGACTAATTGATTTTATTGCAGAAGATATCCCGGCTTTATTAGACCAACTGGAAGGGTTTAAAGTAAAAACAGCTCAAGAAGAAATTACACTGCGTGGTTTCAAGGGTGCTAAGCTACAGGATTTTTCATTGACTTTTATTGAGCAGGCTTTGCTGCTGCTGACTAACCCAAATATCGTATTCTTGCTGCTAACTATTGGAGTACAGGCAATCTTAATAGAGCTTTCCAGCCCTGGAGGTTGGGTAGCAGGGTTTATTGGTGTAGTGGCCTTGATGCTGGCTATCTATGGTTTAGGATTGCTGCCAGTGAACTGGTTTGGGTTGTTTTTCATTCTCATGGCTTTTGTATTGTTTATTTTGGAATTAAAGATGCCAACTTATGGAGCACTAACAGCAGCGGGAATTGCCTCTTTGATTATTGGGGCGTTGGTGCGATTTAATACAGTTAATATGCCTGGTGTGCCACCCATTTCCATTCCTCTTGTTGTGGCAACAGCTATTATCAGCGGCGTATCCTTTGCTGTGTTGGTTGGCTTTGCGCTTCGTGCTCAAAAGTCTCCGATAAAAACTGGGGCAGAATCATTGATAGGGTTGACAGGTACTGCCCGAACAGCTTTAGAGCCGCGTGGACAGGTTCAAGTAGGGGGGGAGCTTTGGAGTGCTGAAGTTGTTGATGAAGATGCACCGTTGCCGGCAGGGGCGCGGGTACGGGTTGTTAAGGTTCGTGGTTTATCCTTGATTGTCAAAGCTGACCGGTAATGTACAACGAATAATGAGCGGGAAAGAATTAAAAAGACAGCATAGATCGCCTAATGTAAAAACTGCCCAAAACCTACGCATCTTGGGGATAGAAACTTCTTGCGATGAGACGGCAGCTGCAGTAACAGAGAATGGAGGCAAACCGCTGTCTTCTGTTGTGGCATCTCAAATTGATTTTCATGCCCAATATGGGGGAGTATTCCCTGAGATGGCTTCCCGACAGCACATATTAACCATTTATTCGGTTATTGAACGGGCTTTGCAGCAAGCTCACCTTTCCTTGCAGGAGATTGATGCCATCGCGGTTACTCGCGGTCCGGGATTGCCCGGCTCGCTACTTGTGGGATTGAATGTTGCCAAAGGCATGGCTTTAGCGTCCGGTAAACCTATTATTGGCATTCATCATGTTGAGGGACACATCTATTCTGCATGGGTAGAAACTGAAATAGCAGCAAGCGGCTTGCAATTCCCCATTTTAGCGTTGATTGTATCTGGCGGGCATACTATGTTGATCCTTATCAATGATCATTTATCTTATCGTGTGTTGGGGCAGACATTAGACGATGCTGCCGGAGAAGCTTTTGATAAGGTAGCACGCTTATTGAACCTTAGCTATCCTGGCGGACCTTCCATCGAAAAGGCTGCTAAAGGAGGAAACCCCAAAGCTTTTGAATTCCCACGAGCTGTTCAAAAAGATGCATGGAATTTTTCATTCAGCGGATTAAAAACTGCTGTATTGTACCAAATCAGAAACTTAGAGAATAAACATATCAGTCTGCCCGTTGCGGACTTGGCGGCTAGTTTTCAACAAGCTGTTGTAGATGTGTTGGTTGGCAAAACCCTGAATGCAGCCCAGACTTTTCAAGCAAAATCGATTCTGGTTGCTGGCGGGGTGTCTGCAAATAGAGCTTTACGCGAGCAGTTCTTAATGCGCTCAACACTGCCGGTTGTGTTTCCACCGTTGGAATTGTGTACAGATAATGCTCTCATGGTGGCTTGCGCCGGCTACTATCGTTATATCAATGGGCAGCGAGATGGGTTGGATATGGATGCCATGCCGACTTGGCAGCTGACTTCATTTTCTTGATCATATAAAAGAGAAATTAAGGAAGGATATCATCAATCATGAGGATTTTTATCACTGGTGGGGCAGGGTATATCGGTTCAGCAATGGCAGAAGTGCTTCTAAATCAAGGGCATGAAGTTACGGTGTATGATTCGCTGATTAGCGGACATCGCAGTGCTGTGCCATCTGAAGCTCACTTTATTAAAGCTGACCTCGCAGATAATTATACTCTCTCCCAAAGCTTGACAGAAAAACCGTATGATGCGGTTATGCATTTTGCCGCTTTTATTGAAGCTGGTGAAAGCATGAAAAAGCCTTATAAGTTCTACCAAAATAATATTGTAAACACCATATCTCTCATTGAAGAAACAGTAAAAGCCGGCATTATGCGTTTTGTACTTTCTTCTACTGCGGCGGTATATGCCTCTAGCGAGGATTTGCTTACTGAAGAATCAGCAATAGCACCGACCAATGTATATGGTCATACTAAATGGATGGCAGAGCAGGTTTTAGCCTGGTATCAGCAAATCTATGGCTTGCACTACGCGGCGTTACGATATTTCAATGCTGCTGGCGGCTTTCCGCATCGCGGCGAGGATCATCAACCGGAATCACACTTAATACCTCTTGTATTGAAGGTTGCATTGGGCCAGAGACCACATATTTCTATCTTTGGCACAGATTATCCAACCCCTGATGGTACAAATATTCGCGATTATATCCACATTGCAGACCTCGTTTCGGCGCATCTGTTGGCGCTGGAAGCTCTTTCGGAAGAAAAACGGTTGATTTATAATTTGGGCAATGGAGCCGGCTACTCTGTGCTTGAGGTTATTGAGACAGCCCGGCGGATAACACAGCATCCTATACCAGCAATTGTGGCGGAACGCCGTCCTGGAGATTCGCCGCGCTTGGTTGCATCTTCGGAACGGATTCGGCGCGAATTAGGTTGGAAACCGCAATACCCTGAACTAAGTCAAATCATTAGTTCTGCATGGGAGTGGCATCGCACTCATCCATACGGCTACGCGGATAGCAGTGAATTTTCCTAATATTAGAAGTTGATAAGTAAAGAAATGGTTACTTGACACAATAAGTCTTATTAGATAAAATTGAGCAAGTGAGTGAAAGCGGTTTAATTGATACTATAGTGCATCAACATGGAATGAACCTTATACAGGTAGAACATGATCACCTTATTCACATACCGCTTCTCTCTATCAGCTGCCCCGTTTGGGAGGCATTAGCACTCTTACCAATTGAATCGAAAGTGATTGGGGTTTTTCAGCATGCGGTGGATATGCTCGTTGGTGAGGAAGTGATCGCACTTGTTTCTCCGCCAAATAAGAATGGTGTCTTTCATGCAGTGGTTTCTTGGCTGCCAAAATTTTCTTCACTGGGGTATGACCTTCATGAACCATTTACCATTATGCGAGACGATAATGGAGTGAGAGTTGGAAAGTGGCTGCTTGAAATCTCTGCGATGCTTCCTATATGGGAGCCAAAACCAAACTGGGACGTACTGCGGGAAAAAATTCGTTCTATTGACAGCGACGCAGTACTCTCTTTTTTGAAAGATTGGCTTTCCAAACAGATTCAAAGTTCTCCATCACGGTATTCAAAGGTAATCTTTGGAGAAACGGTGGAAGAACTGCTATGGCTGAAGGAAGGTTTGCATCAGAAGGAAGAGCATCTTATAAATAGAGCTATTGCAGCGATTGTCGGCAGAGGAGCTGGTTTAACCCCCGCAGGAGATGATTTTCTAGCTGGAATAATGTTGGGAAGTTATCTTTTTGGAAAATCAGCAGAACAAAGCCGCAGGTTTTGTGAATCAATATTAAAAATTTGTGATAACAAAACGACTACCTTGAGTATGGCTTTTCTCAAGGCGGCTGCAAAAGGATATGCTGATGAACGCTGGCAAGGCTTCTTAGAAGCAGTTGGCCAGCCGAATCGGATGAAGCTGGAAGAGAAATGTTTAGAGGTGATCTCTTATGGAGCTTCTTCCGGTTGGGATATGCTCAATGGGTTTTTATGGATGTGGGAGGATACGCATTGCAGTATAAACTTAGGCTGCGATACGTTTTAATAAAATAAAAGTTTTACAATTAGAAGGAGTACGTTTATGAAGATAATAGATTTAACCATTCCGTTAGGTATTGCCACCCCTGCTTGGCCTACATACGAACCGTTGCAGGTCAAATATTTCAAGCGGCTTGCTCCTAATGGGGCAAATGGTCAGCTTTTAACGCATTCCAATCATCTTGGAACGCATCTTGACGGTGAGATTCACTTCTTTACCCCAGGTAAGGACATCGCTTCTTTAGACATGGATTTCCTCGTACATGAGGCGGCAATTGTTGATTTGTCCGATGTAGTGGCAGATTATGATATTTATACTTCTGAGATGATCGAGTCAAAAGTTCCTATCAAGGAAGGAGATATTTTAATTATCCACACAGGTTTTCATCATTTCGGTTGGGATATGCCAACTGCAGATGAAGTGAGATATATGGTTCAGCACCCGGGACCTGATCGAGAATTTGCTGAGTGGGCAAAGAAGAAGAAGATTCGTTGGATTGGTGTGGACTGTGGCAGTGCTGATCATCCTATGAATACCATCATCCGCAATTGGATGCCGCGTCAAGCCAAGCAAGCAGAAAAGCACTTTAAGAACAAATATGGAAAGACCATAGAAGAAGTCTTTTCTGATGACAAATATCAATTAATGCATATCGAGATGTTCCCGGATGGAATCATTCATGCGGAATGTCTTGGCGGGGCTATGGACCTTTTAGTCAACAGACGCGTTCAGGTGGGTATGTTCCCCTGGCGATTTGTAGATGGCGAATCATCCATTGCCCGTTGTGTTGCCTTCTTAGATGATAAGGAATACGATGAAGTAATGAAGCAAGCTGAAAAAATGCCTAAAACCCGCTTTGGAGATCCTTACAACCCACAACATGTTGAAAACTTGAATAATCAAGTTAAACAAAGAAAGTATTAGTATTATTTTTAAGATTTTTTAAGTTTGGAGGAATAAAATGAAATTACAACCCCCCGTAAAAGTATCCCAAAATGAAATAAAAATTGATGTCAGTGAAATTGAGCCATTACTTCAAGCGCCCCC
>DAOUFY010000073.1:0-3102 GCA_034429745.1 Anaerolineales bacterium | reverse complement strand
ACATGCATTACAGTTATGTAAAATATTAAAAGGTTTGCTATGCCATGTTAATTTAATCGTTCTAAATCCTTCAAATGGAATTTCATATAAGCCGTCTAATTATGGTCATGCGAAAAAATTCCAATCAACCTTGCATCAGCATGGGATACCCTGTACAATTAGAGGAAAATGGGGTGTTGATATTTATGCAGGATGCGGTCAACTTGCTATAAATTCAATGCAATTGGTAAATGAAAATAATATATCTCAAAATTAAAACATGAATAAAATCGATCGTTACATTATAAAAGATGAAATTGGCAGAGGAGGCATGTCAATTGTCTATCGTGCCTTTGATCCTCAATTTGAACGAGAAGTAGCGATCAAAATTCTTCCAAAAGAATTTTTACATGACCCTCAATATAGAAAACGTTTTGAACGTGAAGCCAAAACAATGGGTGCTTTAGAGCATTTTTCAATTGTACCGTTGTATGATTTAGGAGAAATAGAGGGTCAACCATACTTGGTCTTTCGTTACATGCAAGGAGGTACCTTAGCAGATCTCCTTCGTAAAGGTCCCCTGAGCATTCAACAAGCAGCAAATGTAGTATCCAGAATTGCATCTGCTTTGGATGCTGCCCATGCACGCGGAATTATCCATAGAGATTTAAAGCCTAGCAATATTTTACTAGATCAATACGGCGGCGTGTTTTTATCAGATTTTGGTATAGTCCGAATGACACAGACAACTTACACAACGCTTACAGGCAGCGCGATAATTGGCTCGCCACCTTATATGAGCCCAGAACAAATTCAAGGTGAAAGTGAAATTGATGCTCGTAGTGATATTTATTCTTTAGGGGTAATTCTCTTTGAAATGCTTGCTGGAAAACCACCTTTTCCGGCAGATAATCCAACTCAAGCGATCATGGCTCATTTACTTGAGCCTATTCCAAATATCTTGGAATATAGACAGGATCTTCCTGCTGCATGTCAGACTGTAATTGAAAAAGTGTTGGCTAAAAATAAAGAAGAACGTTACGCTACAGCTGGAGAATTCGCAATATCCCTTCAAGCGGCACTGTTTGGAGAGATTAATGGAGTTCCATTGTATTTGCCAGGTGATACCATCCAACACAAGAAAAGAGGTTTTACTCTACATAAAAAATTTTCTTTCCCCTTTTTTCTTGCTTTTGGTTCATTAATTGCTTTGATTCTGGTTTTACTCGTGTTCTCATTTTCATTGCAGGATTCAAATCGAAAGTCAAATGATCAAACTACACATAATGGAAAAAATACAGTCGGTCTTCATGAAGTAGCTACTTCACCAATATTACCATCAACAGCTACATTACAAGCATCTCCATTTATTTTTGTCAGCCCTGTTGTTACAAATGCAATTGAAAACAATAATAACACCTCATCATCTTTAAAAAGCAAAGTTATTGGAGGTTCGGACCTTATAGCCTTACTCGCGTCAAATGAGATTTTGATTTTTAATCTTGATGGTAATCTAATTAAACAAATTACCAATGATAAGAAAGTAAAGAGCGGGATTCAGTGGATGGAAGATGGCAAAAAAATAAAGTATCTTTCAGGGAATTGTGTTTACTCTATCAATATTGATACTTTAGAAAAGAAAAAGGTGTTTTGCTTATCCGATGAAGAAATCTTAAATTTTTTTGAAATATCATCAGATAATAAATATTCCGCTCTCGGAATAAATAATAAATTGTATATTGTCCCATACAAACCTTCAGTATTACCTAATGTAAAGTATCGCTCTGATCTATTAAATCTAAGTAACTGTAATGCATTCACCCCATATAATATTAATTATCTTACTGTTAATGAAGTTATATGGTCTTCAACAGAAGACTATGAATTGGCTGCAATAGTAAAAGGACTAGGAAAAGCTAGCAGTAAAGAAATTAATACAATACAAATATTTAAGCTTGAAGGATGTAGCAGCAAATTACCCATTATTGATCAGTTTCCAATAGCATTAACAGAAGAATATAAAATATTAGAAGAGAGATATCGGATTGATGAGGATAATAGTAGGTATATTTCGCTTCGAGACATTTCATGGAGTACAGATAATAAGTTTGCCTTTGTGGGTCAAAAAATGAATAATGGATATGGGGATTTATTTATTTACCATTACAAATCAGGTAGAATGGAAGCAAAAATAAATCCTATAGATGGTGCTTGCTGTTATCGAGCTCCTAAATGGAGCGCTAATGGGAAATATTTATCCTTCTTTTTTCTTGATGAGAGGGAAGGAGCGTCCGCTAAACCGCAATTATTTTTTATACCTTATAGTACTTTTGGCATAGGATTAAAATATAAACCCCTCTCTTTTAATCCAAACGTAATTATTAATCCATTAGAAAATCAACATCTTGAGTTGAGAAAAGCAAACTCACATTTTCAATGATTTATTTTTATCATTATTTTATGGAACAAAAACTTGAACAATTTCCATACAAATCAAATTACATAAATATTCAGGGATATCGTTACCATTATGTAGTTGAGGGAAAGCCTTCCAATTCTGCCGTGTTATTATTACATGGAAATCCTACTTGGGGATTTTATTTTAGGGAATTAATAGCAAAATTACGCGATTATTTTTACGTTATTGCCCCTGATCACCTAGGAATGGGTTTATCTGACAAACCACAACAATTTCCTTATAACCTTAGAAATCACATTAACAATGTTCAAATACTTGTCGAAACTTTAGGTGTTAAAAAAATCAATCTTGTTATGCATGATTGGGGTGGATTGATTGGTGCAGGTTATGCATTGGAAAACATACAAAAAATTGGTAAATTGGTTGTATTAAACTCAGCTGCCTTTTACGTACCCAAATTGCCTTTTTACTTAAAGGTGTTGAGAAATCCCTTTATTGGCAAATTTTGTGTCCAAAAACTTAATCTCTTTTTATTAGGAACCTTAAAATGGGGGGTCAGCGATCCCAGTATAATGAGTGATGAAATTAAACAGGGCTATCTTTACCCTTACAATAACGAACGAAATAGAATTGGCATCCTTAAATTTTTACAAGATATTCCTTTTGAAAGCAGTCATCCTACACGAGCTTTGTTAAACTCAATT